>JBBRYK010000009.1:0-61343 GCA_038237665.1 Gaiellales bacterium
ATCCAGGGGGGCCGTGGGGGGACGCAGTCCCCCCACCGAGCGGAGCGCAGCGGAGCGACAACTTCCAACCGCCTAGGAGAACCGGGGGGACTCGGGGGGCGTGAGCCCCCCGGAAACGGGGTTTACCGGAATAGCGCCGGCGGCTCGGCCGTTCACCAATACGACAAATAGCCGCTGCTAGGGTGCCCCGCGGATGAGCGAGGTGACCCCCACCGACGGCAGAAGGCTCGCTGAAGACGCGCGCGACCGCGTGCGTTTCGAGGAGGAGGCGCTTGCGCTTGGAGATCAGGTGTATCGAGTTGCCCGGCGGCTCGTCTCGACGCGCGAAGAGGCCGAGGACCTCATGCAGGAGACCTACGCGCGGGCGTTTCGAAGCTGGCGCCAGTACACCCCGGGCACCAATCTCCGCGCCTGGCTGCTCCGCATCCTCACCAACCTCAACATCGATCGCGGTCGCCGCCAGCAGCGCGCACCCGACACGCAGCCCCTCGAGGAGGGCGACTATTTCCTCTACAACAAGCTTGAGGAGTCGACCGAGTCGAATCTGGACGAGGAGCGCGTGGACGAGCGGCTCTCCCAAGACGACATCGTCGGAGCCCTCTCGGCCGTCCCGCACGATTTTCGCGACGTGATCGTTCTCGTCGACATCGGCGACTTCACCTATGCGGACGCCGCACAGATCCTCGACATTCCGGTCGGCACCGTCATGTCGCGGCTGCATCGTGGGAGGCGTATCCTGAAACGCGAGTTGGCCGAAAGGGCTGTGGTGGAGGCGTGACCGACGTCGGCTGCGATGCGTGCGAGAAGATGATGCAGCCCTACCTCGACCGTGTCCTGACGGAGGGCGAGTACCTCGAGGCTGAGGAGCATCTCGAGGGTTGCTCCTATTGCCGGACGCGCTACCGCTTCGAGGCGTCCCTCCGTCAATACGTCCGCCAGACGTGCGCCGAGCAGATGGACCCCGCGCTCAAGGCCAAGCTCGTTGCCCTCAGAACCCCGCTGAACTAACCGGGTCCGCGCGCCGGGCCGACAATCGCGACAAGCCGTCGCGGGTCCGATCCGCCCGGCAGCGCGCTGGTCACGACTCCGAGCTGCCGCGCCAGGCGGACCGCGATCCCGAGGCCGCCGGGCTCGTAGTAGATCGCCGTTTGGGTGTAGTCGAAGCGGCCGGCCTTCGCGACACGCCCCAGGCGATACCCGAGCGCACCGACCTTGGTTGCGATGCGGCGCGTGTGGTTGATGTCGCCGCTGCCGTTGAGCACGTCGACCGTGATCTTCCAGGGCGGCGGGAGGGCCGGTGCGAGTGCTTTCGAGACCTTCTTCGAGGCACCCGACCCGAGATGGAAGTGCGTAAACGTGACCGCAACGGCGAGCGCGGACATGAGTGCCGCGATCGCCGCGACGGCGATCAGGCGCGCGTGGGGGTTGACGTCCAGCCCTTTCGGCGGCACGGGAAGCCCGGCCAGCTCACGAGCCTCGCGGCGGCCGATCTCGAGCGCGCTCGCGTAGAGCAGGCAGGCGACGAGCGCGTCGTCGGCCGAGCGGTACCGGTAGACCCGGCCCTGTTCCAGCCACTGCACCTCGTCTTCCGTGATTCCGGCCCGATTGGCCGCTTGCTCGAGGGTCAGCTTGCGACGTAGGCGAACGGTCGCCAGCGGCGAGTGGGTGGGGACGGCCTGAAGCGGGCGTGCGGGCTCCACGGCTTCATTGTTCGGTCTCCGGAGGCCGCAACCTTCCGGGCAGGTCGGACGGCACGTCGACGTCGCCGGGTGAGCCCAGATCGTCGCAGGGCACCAGCACCGGCTCGAGCGCCCGGGCGCCCTCGTCGGCAAGCTCCGCCCAGGCCGCCCGCGCGAGGAGGACGGGATGACCGCGAACGCCCCCGTAGCTCGCGGCGAGCACGGGCGCTCGAGTTTGGCGCCAGGCCTCGACGACGCGATCGATCGCGGCCGGATCGAGGTCGGGGCCGTCGGCGAGGAGGACGATCGCGGCGTCGGTTCCAGGGTCGAGTGCCGCCAGCCCGCAGCGCAGCGATGCACCCGGACCGTTCGCCCATTCCGGACAGCGGACGAACCGCGCATCGGTGTCGACGTCGTGGGCGCCGAGCACGACGACCAGGTCGCCGAGCTCGCTCGCCCGGCGGGCACGCTCGACGACCTCGCCGAGGAGGAGCTGCTGCTTGGGGGAGCCGAAGCGGCTGGCCGCCCCGGCCGCGAGAACGACGGCTGCGATCACGGCTCTATTCTCCTCCGGGTGGACAGCCCGATCCGGTATGCAAGGAGCGGCGACGTCAACATCGCCTACCAGGTCACGGGAGACGGGCCGTTCGACCTGGTGCTCGTCCACGGCGTCCTCTTCGCCGCGACCTACCCGGAGCGGACGCGCGCTCTCGTCCTCTACGGCACGTACGCGAGGCGACTCCGGAGCGACGACTATCCGTGGGCGTCGACCTGGGAGAACCGCCTCGAGGCGGCGGCTGAGCTCGAGCGCACGTGGGGCGAGGCGCCGACCTGTAGGCGATGGCACCGAATGCTGACGATGCGCTACGGCGCTGGTTCGTCGCCCGCGGCCGCGCGGCGCTGAGCCCCGGCGGCGCTCGGGATCTGATCCTGATGAACTCACATGCCGACATCCGTGAGGCGCTCGGAGCGGTCCAGGCGCCGACGCTGGTGCTGCACCGGACCGGGGATCGCGACGCCAGCGTCGAGGAGGGCCGCTACCTCGCCGAGCGTATTCCCGGCGCGCGCTGGGTCGAGCTGCCCGGCGATGACCACATCCCGATGATCGACCCGGACCAGATCCTCGACGAGGTCGAGGAGTTCCAGCCGTGTTCGACGGCCCGGCCCGGGCCATCCGCTGCGCGATCGACCTGCGCGACCGTTTGCGCACACTCGGCCTGGAAGTCCGAGCAGGAGTTCACACGGGCGAGCTGGAGCGGCCTCCGGGAGCGCCGCCTCGAGGGATCGCGCTCCACCTCGGTGCTCGGGCCGCGGCGCGTGCCGGCGCGGGCGAGGTGCTGGTCACGGCCACCACTCGGGACCTCGTCGCCGGCTCGGGGCTGGCCTTCGAGGACCGCGGCGAATTCGAGCTGAAGGGTCTGGACGAGCGGCGGCGGCTCTATGCCGCTACGGCCTGATCAGGCGACCGTCGTCACGGCGAGGATGTCCGCCAGGTGGACGAGGCTGAAGGTCATCCGCCTCGCTGTCACCGCCTCCGCCTCTTCGACGTCGTTGAGCTCGCGCCAGAGGTCGCGCGCGGTCTCGAGCAGCTCGCGGATCCGTCCGATCTCGTCGGAGTGGCCGTTCTGCTCCCCGCAGGTGTTCAGGGCCAGGCCGAGCACGCCGATTGTGTCCGGCTGCCGGGTCCAGAGGAGCGGCGTCGCCATCGAGAGGTACTGATGGATGCGGGCGAGCTGCATCGGCTGCGCGTACACGTCCTCCCCTTCCGGGGCGGTGGGTTCGAGCGGCGGCTCGCCGTCCGCGATCCGTGAAGCGCTGACCCAGAGCATGTTCCGGACCTGTTCTTCGTCGAACCCGGCGACGCGCGCCGTGCGAAGGGCGATCTGCAACGAGTTCGGCTGCCGGCCGTAGGGGTAGTCGGAGGCGTACAGGACCTGTTCGGGCGAGACCAGCCGGTAGAAGTCGAGGAGGTCGATGGGGCTCCAGGTGGACGTGTCGAAGAAGACGCCTGCCTTCCCACAGAAGTTGCGGGCGAGCGCTGCGAGGTCGGCGATGCCGGCGTGGGCGATGATCAGCTGCGCCTCGTCGTGGCGCTCGACGAGCCCGGCGAGCTCGTTGGCGATCGGGGGCAGGCCCCGGCCGCCGTGAATGAGGATGGGAACACGCCGCTCGGCCGCGACGGCGAAGATCGGGTCGAGCCGCTCGTCGTTGAGCAGAAAGCCCTGGGCCCGCGGGTGCAGCTTGATCCCGCGCGCCCCCAGGTCGAGGCAGCGCTCGGCCTCCTCGACCGGGGACTCCGCGAGATCCAGGCGGACGAACGGAATCAGCCGGCCCTCCGAGCGCCGCGCGTATTCCAGCGTGCGGTCGTTCGCGGCGCGAAACGCCGGATGCCGGTCGGGCTCGTCGAGGCAGAACATGAAGGCGCGCCGGATGCCGAACCGGTCCATGATCGAGTTCAGCTCTTCGGGGACGCCGAGGAACCCGTCGATGTCGGTCCCGAGATGGACGTGCGCGTCGAAGATGTCGCAGTCCGGTGGGACGAGCTCCCGAAGCTCGTCGCTGTAGGTCTGCAAGAGCAGCTGCGCGCGCTCGATCGGCTCCACGCGTCTGAGTCTACGTATGCACTTCGGGGTGCTGCGTCCGCTCGGCCAGCCCTCGTGCGAGCAGCTGGCCGCGGCGCTGGAAGTCCTTCTGGATGCGCCTGCGCAGGAGCGGCAACAGCAGCCGTCCGAGCCCGCGCGGCTGGGCGTCCGCGACCGTTACGAGGTGCGTGCCGCCATCCCGGGCCTCGAGCCTGGTCTCGTAGACGGCCTTCGTCGCCCCTGTCGCGCGGAAGACCAGCCGCCACGGCCGTTCGTACTCGACGACCTCGAGGTCGACGTCGCCGAGCCGCCGATAGCGGACGCGGAACGTGGTTCCAGGGCCGATGGGGCCGTCGCTCTCGAGCTCGACGGCCTCGGCGTCCGGGTGCCAGAGAGGCTCGTTTCGAAGGTCGGCGAGGAAGTCGAAGACCTCTTCCTGGCTCTGAGGCAGGTCCAGTGTCCGCCTGACGCGCATGCCGACAGTCAATAGGATGCGCGAGATGGCCGAGGTCCTGATCTACGGCGACACCGTTCGCTCGCCGGAGCTGCGGCACGAGATTCCGCTCGGGATCATGGACCCGTTCGTGTATGCGGAAAAGGACGGCAAGCGCTTCGTCATGGTCAGCATGCTCGAGGCCGCGCGAGTGGAGGAGGCGGGCGACTACGAGGTGATCCGGCCGGAGGAGCTCGGCGTCGACGACCTGCTCGCGCAGGGACTGCCGCGCGAGGAGATCACGCTCGAAATGGCGCTCCGCGCAACCAAGCGGTTCGGGATCAGCGATGCGATCGTGCCGCGCGACTTCCCGCTCGAGATCGCGGACTTCCTCCGTGCGAACGGGGTCAAGCTGACCCCCGACCGCGGCTTCTTCGTCGGTCGGCGCCGCGCGAAGAACGAGGCCGAGCTCGAGGGGATCCGTCGCGCCCAGAAGGCCGCAGAGGCCGGGATGGGCGCAGTCCGCGAGCTCCTGCGGCGTGCCGACGACGGCAACGGCGGCGGGCTGACGGTCGACGGCAAGCCACTCACGTCAGAGTGGTTGAAGCAGGCGCTGGCCGAGGCCTTCGTCGCCCACGGGTGCACCGCCGACGATTCGATCGCCTCCCACGGCGCGCAGGCGGCGATCGGCCACGACACGGGGTCGGGCCAGATCAAGGCCGGCGAGACCGTCGTCGTCGACCTCTGGCCGCGCGACGGCGAGTCCGCGTGCTTCGCGGACATGACCCGGACCTTCGTCGTCGGCGAGTCCCCCGATGAGGTCAAGGATTGGCACCGGCTCTGCAAGCAGGCCCTCGACGAAGCGATCGAGAAGATCCGGCCGGGCGTGAAGGGCGTCGACGTCTTCCGGGGAACCTGCGAGCTCTTCCAGCAGCACGGGTATCCCACGCCGCTGACGAAGCAGCCCGGAACCGTGCTCGAAGAAGGCTTCTACCACGGCCTTGGTCACGGGGTCGGCCTCGAGGTGCACGAGGAGCCGAACCTGGGGATCACCGGCGAGGAGGAGCTCGTCGTCGGCGACGTGATCACGATCGAGCCGGGCCTCTACCGGCCGGGCTACGGCGGCTGCCGCCTCGAGGATCTCCTGGTCGTCACCGAGGACGGCGCCGAGAACCTGACCGATTTTCCGTACGACCTCGAGCCCTAGCAGCCGGAGGTTCGTGAAAGACCACGGGATCGGCCGGGCGATCGACACGCTCTTGCTCGAAGAGCGGCGCTACCTCCCGCCCGAGCATTTCGCCGCTCAGGCGAATGCCCAGGCCGACCTCTACGAACGCGACTGGACCGAGCTTTGGGAGCAGGAGGGCCGGGAGCGGGTCTCGTGGTTCGAGCCGTTCACGGAGCTCTACCAGTGGGAGCTCCCGTACGCGAAGTGGTACCTCGGCGGCAAGCTCAACGTCGCCTACAACTGCGTCGACCGGCACGTGGAGGCCGGCCTGGGCGACAAGGTCGCCTATCACTGGGAGGGGGAGCCGGTCGACGATCGCCGGACGATCACGTTCTCGGAGCTCCAGCGGGAGGTCGTCCGCTTCGCCAACGCGCTCAAGGCCCTCGGCGTCCGGAAGGGGACGCCCGTCGGGATCTACCTCGGCATGGTTCCCGAGGCTCCGATCGCGATGCTGGCCTGTGCGCGGCTCGGAGCTCCGCACACCGTCGTCTTCGGCGGCTTCTCCGCCGAGTCCCTGTCGGATCGGTTGAACGACATGGAGTGCGAGGTCCTCGTCACACAGGACGAGGGCTGGCGGCGGGGCACTACGGTCCCGCTGAAGCGGAACGCGGATGCTGCGCTCGCGGCTTCACCCGGCGTGAGGCGCTGCGTCGTACTGCGGCGGACGGGTGGCGACGTGCCCATGCAGGAAGGCCGCGACGTCTGGTGGCACGACGTCGCCACCGACGACTCCGACTGTCCCTGCGAGCCGATGGACGCGGAGGACCTGCTCTACCTGCTCTACACGAGCGGGACGACCGCCAGGCCGAAGGGCATCGCGCACACCACCGCCGGCTACCTGGTCGGCGTCGCGACGACGCACTACTACATCTTCGACGTCAAGCCCGACTCGGTCTACTGGTGCGCGGCGGACGTCGGCTGGGTGACGGGCCACAGCTACATCGTCTACGGACCACTCTGCAACGGAACGAGCGGCGTCATGTACGAGGGCACGCCCGACTATCCCGACAAGGACCGTTGGTGGGCGATCGTCGAGCGCTACGGCGTCGACATCCTCTACACCGCTCCGACCGCGATCCGCACCCACATGAAGTGGGGACCGGAGTACGCGGCCAAGCACGACCTCTCTTCGCTTCGCCTGCTCGGCTCGGTGGGCGAGCCGATCAACCCGGAAGCCTGGATGTGGTACCGGGAGCACATCGGCGCCGGAAGAACTCCTGTCGTCGACACGTGGTGGCAGACCGAGACGGGAATGATCATGATCACCCCATTGCCTGGTATGACAACGATCAAGCCGGGCTCGGCGACGAAGCCGTTTCCCGGCGTCGACGCCGCCGTCTACGACGAGCAGGGAAACGAGGTCGGCCCCGGCGGGGGCGGGTATCTCGTTCTGCGCCGGCCGTGGCCGGCCATGTTGCGCGGCATCTACAAGGACGACGAGCGCTTCGTGGAGACCTACTGGTCGCGCTTCCCCGGGGTCTACTTCGCGGGCGACGGCGCGCACATCGACGAGGACGGCGACTTCTGGCTGCTCGGCCGCGTCGACGACGTGATGAACGTCTCCGGACACCGGATCTCAACGATCGAGGTCGAGAGCGCCCTGGTCGACCACCCCAGGGTGGCCGAGTCGGCGGTGTGCGGGCGGGCCGACGCCCAGACCGGACAGGCGATCGTCGCGTACGTGACGCTGAAGGGTGGAGAAGAGGGGTCGGTGGAGATGCTGGAGGAGCTACGCAACCACGTTGCGCAGAAGATCGGTGCGATCGCGAAGCCCGCCAACATCGTGTTCACGGACGAGCTGCCCAAGACCCGGAGCGGAAAGATCATGCGCCGGCTCCTGCAAGACGTCGCCGAGCACCGACCGCTCGGCGACACGACGACGCTGGCAGATCCGGCCGTCGTCGAGGAGATCAAGGAGCGGTCGCTGACCGAGCGGAGCGAGGAGTAACCGGAATACCCGGGCGGGCGCATGCGCACTGACAGCGAGCGCCGTCGCCGGGCGGCCGATCTGTTCAACCTCGTCTGGCGCCTGCTGGAGAAGCCGGATCGGACGCTCGAGGACGACGAGACGATGGTCCACGCCGCCCACGCGTCCCGGTTCTACTGGGGCGAGTCCGGAACGGCGCTGAACTGGGCCCGAGGCGACTGGCAGATCTCCCGCGTCTACGCAACCCTCGGCCGCGCGGAGCCCGCGCTCCACCATGCCGGGCGTTGCCTCGAGCAATGCCTCGCACATCCGGGAGAGCTGGAGCCCTTCGACCTGCCCTATGCCTACGAGGCGCTGGCCCGCGCGCATGGCGTTGCCGGCGACCGCGAGCAGGCCGCGCACTTCCGGGCGCTGGCGGAACAGCTGGCCGAGCGGGTCGAGGACGCGGACGATCGCGAGCACCTCCTGGACGACCTCGCGACCTTGACCCTCCCCTAGGTATGGAGCGCAACGGGCTCACCTCGACGGGCGCGCCGCGCGAGGTCTACCTGTCGAATCCCGACGAGGTCGCCGACCCGAACGACTACGAGACTCTGATCGCGTGGCCGATCGGGGCTGAGGGCGACCTGGAGGAAAGCCGGGACGTCTTCATGCGGGCGGTTGAACCCGGAGAAGGCGTCGAAACCTCGCGAGGGCGGTGACGGCCACGCGCCCCGCCAGCACGTCCGCCTCGTCGCCGGACTGCGAGGTCATCACGGCCGCCACGAAGACGCCGCCCGGGTAGTACACGAGCCCGGCGTCGTGCCGGGCGGTCGAGATCCACCCCGCCTTGTGCATGAGCACGACGGGTTGCCGGCCCAAGTAGCGGCCCAGCTTGCCCCGGTCGGGCACGAGTGAAAGGAGGTACAGCAGGTAGCGCGCGTCGGAGGGCGTGAACTCTCCGCGGAGACGCTGGGCGAGGACCCCCTTGCCGTCGCTCGCGAGGTGGACGTCGATATAGAGGCGCGCAAGGTCGAACGCGGTCGTGTATTTGCCGCCGAGCGCGGGTTCGTCCTCATTGCGGATCGGGATGGGCCGGTGTCCATGCGGATCTCTCTCGTAGCCGCCGTACATCTCGGAGTCGACGAGCCCCAGCCGGCGCAGAAGGTCGTCGACCGCCGCGCCGCCGCCGGAAGTCGAACCACCTAGATGGAGCTCGAGGTCGTTCGCCGCGTCATTGCTGGAATCCACCAGCATCCGATGCAGGAGGCCGTCCAGCCACGAGCCCGGTGCCGGCTTGCCGTCGAGGGTGCGGAGCACGGCGATGGCGATCGCCACCTTCAACGTCGACGCGGCCGGAAATCGCGCCCGTGCGTTCGAGGCCGCGCCCGCACCGGATCCGACATTCTCGACGTAGACGGCGCTCGGGCCCGAGACGCCGTGGAGCAGAGCGCGAACCCGAGCTTGAAGCGCGGGCTCGAGCCACGAAGCGGCCGCGCGAGGCCGAGCGCCCGCGGGGAGACCGACGACGTGGGCGACCTTGAAGATGCGGCGGCCGGCAGTGACCCGGAGCGTCAGCTCTCCCCGCGGCAAGGGAGCGAGGAAGTCGAAGCTGCGGCCGGCGATCCGCCGTTCGGCGAGGACGCGCCGACCCACACGGACGACCACCCTGTGGGCGCCTCGAGGGGCGATTCCCGCGATCCGGCCGAACGAGACCTCGTACGGCGCCGGCGCCAGCAGGGCGGGCGGCGGCGGGTGCACGAGCAGCAAGGCCGCGCGGCGCTAGTTGCTCGAGAGGATGGCCTCGAACCGCGCGGCGTCGTCGAACGGGCCGATCAACGCGAGCTTGAGGGCTTGGCGGCCGATCAGGTCCTGCGCCACGCGACTGATGTCTTCCGCCGTCACTTCGTTGATCCCGTCGACGACCTCCTGCGGCTCGGCGGCCTCGCCTTCGAGCACCTCGCGGCGCAGGCCGAACAGGATCAGACCCTGCGGCGTTTCGAGCTGCAGGGCGAGTCGGCCCTTGGCCAGGTTCTTTGCCTTCTCGAGCTCGTCCGCGGCGACCGGCTCATCGGCGATGCGGCGCAGCTCGCGCGCAATCGTCTCGACGGCGTCGTCGACCCGGTTCACGTCCACGCCCGCCTGGGAGAAGAGCGTGCCGGCGTCCACGTAGCTGTGGTTCACGGCGTAGACGTAATAGGCGAGCCCGCGACGCTCGCGCACCTCGGTGAAGAGACGGGATGACATTCCGGTGCCGAGGATGGTGGCAACGAGCTGCAGCGCATAGCGATCGGGATGCTCGATCGGGTAGCTCGGAACGCCGAGGACGAGGTGCGCCTGGTCGGAGGCCTTGGTGTGCACCTTGACGCGTGACCCGTTGGCGAGCTGCGCGGGCTCGGGCGCTCCGGTGGGACCGTCCTCGAGGTCTCCCAGCAGCTCCTCGATCTTCGCGGTCAGGTCGTCCCCGATCTGCCCGCCGACGCCGACGACGATGCGGGACGGCTTGTACCAGTGGCCCGTGTAGTCCAGGAACGTGTCTCGGTTGGCGGCGCGAATGGTCTCCTTCCGGCCGAGCGTGTCCCAGCCGAGGGGATGGTCGCCGTAGACGAGCTCCTCGAACACGCCGCCGATGTAGTCCCGCGGCGTGTCGTAGTACATGTTCATCTCCTCGATGATCACGCCCTTCTCGCGTTCCATCTCCTCGGGATCGAACTTCGAGTTGCGGATCATGTCTGCGAGGACGTCGAGCGCGGTGTCGCGGAACTCGGCGGCGCAGCGAACGTAGTAGCCGGTGTACTCCTTGCTCGTGAAGGCGTTGAACTCGCCTCCGATGGCGTCGATCTCGGTCGCGATCGCTCTCGCGTCGGGCCGGCGCTCGGTGCCCTTGAAGAACATGTGCTCGGCGAAGTGGGCGATGCCGTTGTTGTCCCGGTTCTCGTAGCGCGAGCCGGCCGCGAGCATGATCACGCAGGCGACCGATTGCGCATGCGGAATGGGCGCGGTCAGCAGCCGCAGGCCGTTTCCGAGCGTCTGGCGTTCGTAGGTGGGCATCGCCTTGATGGTATAGAGGCCGGTATGCCTGCCGGAGTAGAGACACGGGCGGCGATCGCGGCGCAGCCGGACTGGCTGAGGCAGGTCCCGGTCGACCGGCGGCTGCCCGAAGGACGGGTCGTGTTCACCGGGTGCGGGACCTCCTTCCACGCCGCGCAGACCGGCGGTGAGGCGGTGCAGGCGCTGGAGGCGGTGCTGCGACCGCCGGACGCCGACGTGCTCGTCTGCGTCTCGCACGACGGCACGACCCGGCTGACGATCGAGGCGGCCGAGGCCTTTGCAGGTTCGAAGTGGCTCGTCACGGGCGCACCCGAGTCGCCGCTGGCGCAGATGTGCGACGTGGTCGTCGTGTGCGCGCCGGAGCTCGAGGAGAGCTGGTGCCACACGGCGAGCTATACGAGTGCGGTCGCGGCCCTGTGCGCGCTGCGGGGGGAGGACGTTTCCTGGCTTCCGAGCGCCGTGGCGGAGGTGTTGGCCGACTGGGGCCCGCCGGTCACCGGGCACGAGCGGTGGCTCGTTGCCGGCGCCGGCCGGGACTGGCCCACGGCACAGGAAGCCGCCCTGAAGCTTCGAGAGGGCGCGTTCGTGCCGGCGGAGGCACACCACACCGAGCAGCTCCTCCACGGGCACCTCGCCGCGGTGGATGAGTCCGTGCGGGCATTCGTGCTCGAGGGCGAGGGCCGGGGGGCGGACCGCGCCGCCGGAGCGGTCGCAGCGCTGCGCGAGCTGGGGGCCGAGGTTACGCTCGTGCCGACGCGCCATCCGGTCGTCGACATCGTCCCGTTCCAGCTGTTGACGGTTGATCTCGCCGCCGCGCTCGGCGTCGACCCGGACCGGATCCATCGCGACGACGACCGCTGGGCACGGGCCCGGGCGGCGTACGACTAGAGCCGTTCGAGCTCGCCGAGGAGCCGATCGACCTCGTCCGCGGTGTTGTAGTGCATGAACCCGGCGCGGACGGCACCGCCCCGATCCTCGAGCCCCAGCCGCTTCATCACCTCGAGCGCGTAGTAGTTGCCGTGCCAGACGGCGAACCCGCGCTCACCCAGGGCGGTTGCAGCCTCGGGTGCCGACAGGCCGTCGATCTCGAACGCGAACGTCGGCACGCGTCCGTCCATCGTCGGCAGGCCGTAGAGACGGCAATTTTCGGGCAGGCCTTCGAGGAACTGCTGCCCGAGCTCTCGCTCCCAGGCCACGATCGGCTCCCAGCCGATCGACTCGACGTACTCGACGGCGGCGACGAACCCGGCGAGGAGCTCGTGGGGCAACGTACCCGTCTCGAAGCGGTGCCCCACAGGGGTGTCGGCCGCGGGGCGGACCTTGTACGGGCGCCACGACTCCAGCAGCGTGCGACGGCCGTAGGCCATTCCCAGGTGCGGCCCGAAGAACTTGTAGGGCGAGCAGATGAGGACGTCGACGTCCCAGCCGCGGACGTCGATCGGGCCGTGCGGCGCGTAGTGGACGGCGTCGGCCCAGGCCAGCGCCCCGGCCTCGTGCGCGAGCTCGGCGATTCGCCCGACCTCGGTCAGGGTTCCGACGGCGTTCGAGGCGACCGGAAAGGCGACCACCCTGGTCCGGTCCGAGAGGTTCCGCTCGAGGTCCTCGAGATCGAGTGTCGTATCGTCCTTGATGTCGACGAAGCGAACGGTGAGGCCGCGGTCCTCGGCCAGCTCCAGCCAGGGTGAGACGTTCGCGTCGTGGTCGAGCCGCGTGACGACGACCTCGTCGCCGCTCTCCCACGTCCGGGCCGCGGTTCGCGACAGGGCGAAGTTGAGCGTCGACATGTTCGCGCCGAAGGCGACCTCGTCCGAGGTGCACCCGAGGAAACGAGCGGCGGTGGCGCGAGACTGGTCGACGAGCTCCTCCGTCTGCCGGCTGGTCTCGTAGGGGCCGCTGACGTTCGCGTTCGACCGGCGCAGATAGTCGCCGATCGCCTCGATCACCTCGTCCGGGACCTGGGTCCCGCCCGGCCCGTCGAAGAAGACGAGGTCGCGATCCAGGGCGGAAAAGCGGGCCCGCGCGGCCTGGACGTCGAACGCGACGGCGCTCATACCCGGCTCCGCCAGGCCTCGAGCACCGCAGTCTCGCGCTCGGGCCGTAGGCCTGCCTCGCCCATCTCCATGCCGCTGGCCAGCGTACTGGGACCACCGCCGGCCGCGGCCCACTCGAGCGTGTCGCGAATCGTCTCCTCCAGAGGGCGGAAGCGGAGGCCCGCGGCCAGGGCCCGCGAAACATCGGCGTTGAGCATCGTTGTGTCCTTTCCGGCCAGCCAGAGCGGAAGCTCCATCCACTGGCCCACGCCTTGCTCGAGGAGAAAGTCGTCGTCGATCCAGACCAGTTTGGCGTCGCCGCCGGCAACGTCCAGGCACGCCTCCAACAGCGCGCCCATCGTCGTGGGCGGCTCCGGGCCGGTGGCATTGAACGTTCCGGTGGTGCGGTCTTCGGCGGCCTTGACCAGCCAGGCGCCGAGGTCGCGTACGTCGACGAACTGGACCCAGCGGTCCGGAGCTCCCGGCGCCAGCACGTCGCCGCCGCGGGCGACGCGAACCGGCCAGTAGGTGAAGCGCCCGGTCGGGTCGTGCGGGCCGACGATCAGGCCTGCGCGGACATTCGTGTGCCGATCCGGAAAGACGTCCCGGACGACCTCCTCGCAGGCCGCCTTGAGCGCGCCGTAGGCCAGGCTGACGTCCTCGGTCGGCGCGTCGAGCGCTTCGACCGGAGCCGATTCGTCGAATCCCGGCTCGGCGCTGTCCCGGTAGACCGAGATGCTCGAGACGAAGACATAGTGGCCCGAGTCGGCGAGCTTCTCCGCCGAGGCTCGCACGAGCCGAGGCACGTACCCCGACGGGTCGACGACGGAGTCGAAGCGCCGGCCCTCGAGCGCTTCGAGGGCGCCGTCGCGATCACCCGTCAAGTGCTCGAGCTCCGGATAGAGATCCGGGCTCGTCCGGCCTCGGTTGAACAGGGTGACCTCGTGGCCGCGTTCGAGAGCCGCGTCGACGACCGCTCGCCCGAGGAACTTCGTCCCGCCGAGGACGAGCAGTTTCACCTCTGCACGTCCTGGCCGTTCACGCGCCAGTGGTACTTGGTCGCGATCGAGAGCGACGCGGAGACGAAGCAGTCGCGCTCGGCTTTCTGCAGCAGCGCCTGGAGTTCCTCACCCGCCGGAGCGGGATCGAGCTCGACGTCGAGGTCGGCATGGATCTCGGCGAACGCATAACGGCCGTCGAAGTCGCGCTTCCTGACCACCCCCGAAGCGGCGGCCGTTGCCACCAGGTCGCGGTTCTCGCGCCTGGCGTGGTAGGTGAGGCTCGTCAGGATGCAGCGGGCGAGGCCGGCCAGCACGAGCGCCTCGGGCGACCATTCCTCGCCGAGCGCGACAGGAGGGCCCCCCTCGGCCGACACCCGCCCGGCCCGGTCGACCGCCGCCGCGTACTCGAACCGTTTCGCCTGGGCGGTGTTCACCGCTCGAACCGTATCCTCCCGCCGCGGTGGCAGCGCTCGCGATCCTCGGCGCAACCGGCTACACCGGTCAACTCGTCCTCGCGCGGGCGCGTGAACGGGAACTCGCGCTTCGCCTCGTCGGCCGCAGGCGTGAGGCGCTCGAGGAACTCGCGCGCGCGGGCGAAGAGGTCGAGGTTGCGGAAGCCACCGACGAGCATGGGCTCCGGCGTGCATTCGAGGGCTGCTCGGCGGTCGTCTCGCTGGCCGGGCCATTCCTGCGCCTGGGCACGGCGCCCGTCGCGGCCGCGCTCGGGGCCGGCGTCCGGTATCTGGACTCGAGCGGCGAGCAGGCCTGGGCCCGTCTTCTCTTCGAGCACTTCGGTGGCGACGCCGAGCGGGCGGGCGTCGCCGTCCTGCCCTGCTTCGGCTTCGACTACGTCCCCGGCGACCTGGCGGCGCGACTGGCGGCCGATGGCCTGGAGCCACTCGACGAGGTCGTCGTTGCCTACGCGGTAGCCGGTGCGGTGACGAGCCGCGGGACCCGCCGGACGATCGGCCGCGTGATGGCTCAGCCGCAGGTCGCCTTCGAGGACGGGCGCCTCGTCGAGTCGCGCTTCGGCAAGACCGTCCGGCAGGTTCGCTTTCCCTGGGGCGAGCAGACGGTGGTCGAGTGGACCGGCACCGAACCGCTCACGGTTCCGCGCCACACGGACGTCCGGAGTGTCCGCTCGTACGTCAGGGGCCCGCACATCGCACGGGTCGCCGCTCCGTTCACGCGCTTCGCTGCGCCGCTGGTGCGGCTGACAGGGCGAGTCGGGGCGCTCGGGCCGTCTGAGCGGAGCCGAGGACGCACGAAGTTCGCCGTGGTCGCCGAGGCGCGGGGCGGGCGCGGCGGCCGGCGCGTGACCCTGACCGGCACCGATCCCTACGCGCTCACGGCACTCCTGCTCGTACACGGCGCCTCGTCGTCGCCTCGTCGGGCCGGAGTGCTGGGGCCCGCGGAAGCGTTCGACGCGGCAGGCCTCGTCGCGGCGCTGGAGCCGCTTCTGCGCATCGAATCGCGCGACGAAATCTGACGTCCGACAGCCGAATTACGGTTCGGCGCGTGACCCGGCTACGCTCGCTGACCGAGGCGGAGTGCTACACGCGCTGCTACGGCATGCGAGACGACACCGTCACCGTGCTTCGGCTCGGACAACGGCCGCGCCGCCACGCCGGGCGCCTCTCCGGCGAGGAGCTCAGGCGCCAGCTCGAGTCGCGCCTGGACGCCCGTGATCCGGAGGAGCTCGTCGAGCCGGAGGCTGCGTAATGGCGGCCTGCCGACCGCCTGGCACCCGGCCGCGACGGCCGGCCTGCCGCGCGCACTTCGGCTGGCGCCCGCCGCGTCTGCTGCGGACGATCAGGCCTTCCGCCGCCCGCGGCGCGTGGTCCTGTAGAACCCGCCGCTAGCAGGGCTTTTCTGCCTCGCCTCGGCCGGTGGACGCGTCCTTCCCGGGCACGTCAGGGGTCTGTCCCCTGACATGGCCCGCGGGGACGTGGCCCGAGGTCGAGAATGGGTGGCGATTCCTCCACGAGCCGATCGCGACCCGGCGCAGGCGAGCGCCGTGCCGGACGTCCTGGCGTCCGGCCTCCGCGTGGTCTTCTGCGGGATCAATCCGGGCCGCCTCTCCGCGGCTGCGGCGGCGCATTTCGCCAACCCGCGAAACGACTTCTGGCGGCTCCTGCACGACGCGGGCTTCACGCCGCGGCTGCTCACGCCGCAGGAGCAGTACGAGCTCCCGAGCTACGGGTACGGCCTGACCAACGCGGCGTTCCGGACGACACCCGGCTCGGGCGACCTGAGGCGAGCGGACTTCGCGGGCTCGGCGGAGCGGCTGGCAACGCTCGCGCACGAGCTTGAGCCGGGGGCGATCGCCTTCGTGGGGAAGGAGGCCTACCGTGGCGCCTTTGGCGAGCGTGTCGAGCTCGGCCTTCAGCAACGGCGGCTGGGCGACACGAAGCTCTTCGTCCTCCCCTCGACCTCGCCGGCGAACGCGGCTGTCCCGTACGAGGAGCGCCTCCGCTGGTTCCGCGAGTTGCGGGAGTTCCTCGAGCCGCGCTAGCCGCGCCAGCGGTTCGTGATCGGCGTCCGCCGGTCGCGGCCGAAGGCCTTCGGCCGCAGCTTCACGCCCGGCGGCGCCTGACGGCGTTTGTACTCGGCGCGGTCGATCATCGCCAGGGCCCTGTCGACCACGTCCCGATCGAAGCCGTCCTGCGTCAGCTCGTCGCGCGAACGGTCGAGCTCGACGTAGGCCTCGAGCACTCGATCGAGCGCGTGGTAGGGCGGAAGCGAGTCCTCGTCGAGCTGGTTGTCGCGGAGCTCGGCCGAGGGCGCCCGCTCAATGATCGACTCGGGGATCAACTCCCGGCCGGCCCGCTCGTTCAGGTGTTTGGCGAGGCGGAACACGTCGGTCTTGTAGACGTCCTTGAGGAGCGCGAATCCACCGGCCATGTCGCCGTAGAGGGTTGCGTAGCCCACGGAGAGCTCGGACTTGTTCCCTGTCGCGACGACCAGCCAGCCGAACTTGTTCGACAGCGCCATGAGCAGAACGCCGCGAACGCGGGCCTGGAGGTTCTCCTCGGTCAGGTCGGGCTCGCGTCCTTCGAAGCTCCCCGCCAGCGCCGCCTCGAACGCGGCCAGGATCTCCGCGATCGGGAGCTCTCGGAAGTCGATCCCGAGACAATCGGCCAGCCGGCGCGCATCAGAGCGAGTCCCCTCGGAGGAGTAGCGGGACGGCATCGAAACCCCGTGCACGCGCTCGGCCCCGAGCGCCTCGACGGCCAGGGCCGCGGTCAGGGCGGAATCGATCCCGCCAGAGATCCCGATCACGACCTCGCTGAAACCGTTCTTCTCGACGTAGTCGTGGAGGCCGAGCTCGAGCGCGAGGCGCATCTGCTCCAGATCGTCGAGGAGCGGAGCGAGCGGCGGACGTGCAGGCTTGCCGTTCGTCCTCGAGCGCTCCAGCCCGACGTCGATCACCGGCAGGTCTTCGACGGGCCGCTCTCGGGCCAGCGCGCGGCGCCGCACGTCACGAAGGCGGCGCCCGACCGCCGCCACGGGATCGACGTCCACGACGAGCAGGCACTCCTCGAAGCCCGGCGCGCGCGCCAGGGTCTCGCCCTCGTCGTCGAGCACGAGCGAGTGCCCGTCGAAGATCAGCTCGTCCTGGCCTCCGACGGCGTTGCAGAAGGCGATGAAGCACGAGTTGTCGCGGGCGCGAGTCGCGAGCATCTGCTCCCGTTCGCGGTCCTTGCCGACGTGGAACGGCGACGCGGAGATGTTGGTGACGAGCTGTGCGCCGCCCAGCGCGAGATCCGTCGCAGGCGGCCCAGGCTGCCAGACGTCCTCGCAGACCGTGGGGCCGATCAGCGTTTCCCCGAGCTGGATCAGGAAGAGGTCGCGCCCCGGTGCGAAATAGCGGTCTTCGTCGAACACGCCGTAGTTGGGCAGGAACCGCTTCCGGTAGACGGCCTTCACCTCGCCGTGCGCGCACACGGCGCAGCCGTTGTAGAGGTCGCGATCGAAGTGGGGAGTCCCGACGAGGACGGTGATCTGCTTCGCAGCCTTCGCGATCTCGGTCAGGGAGCGCCCGGCCTCGCGTATGAACCCCGGGCGAAGGAGCAGGTCCTCCGGCGGATAGCCGGTAGTTGCCAGTTCTGGCAATAGCACCATGTCTGCCCCAGCCTCGCGCGCCTCCTCGATCCGACGGACGATCCGCTCTCGATTTCCGTCCAGGTCGCCGACGACCGTGTTGATCTGCGCGAGCGCAAGCCTCACCTGCCGAATGATACTCAGGTTTACGCCTCTGAGGCGAAAACCAGATCCGACTAGCGCTGCAGCCTGATCGCGTTCAGGTCTTCGTCGAGGATCTGGTCCGCCCGCCGGATCAGGTCCTCGACGTCGTCGTGCTCGGCGTGGATGTAGCGGCCGGCGAGCTTGTCGGCACGGCCGGAGGCGAGGACGCGGACGAGCCGCGGCGCGAGCTCGGGTGGCGTCCAGGGCAGATCGTCGCTGAAGCGGGCGGTCATGTCGGTCTTGACCAGGCCGGGGCTGATCGTGAACACGTAGACGCCGGTGCCCGCGAGTTGTGAAGCGAGCATCTCGCCGAACCGGTAGAGCGCGGCCTTGCTCGGGCCGTAGGCGGTCTCGGTGACGGTCGAGGCCGGTGGCAGATAGGCCGCGCCGCTGCCGACGTTGACGATCCGGCCGCTGCCACGCTCGACCATCTCTGGAATCACGGCGCGTGAAACCAGGAACGGCCCGCGGACGTTGACCTCGAAGACTCGCCACCAGTCGTCCGGGTCCGAATCCCACGCCGTCTGAAGGCCTCCCGAGATCCCGGCGTTGTTGACGAGGAGGTCGATCGGACCCAGCTCCGATCGCACCCGATCGACCATCGCCTCGACCGATTCGCGGTCGGAGACGTCGGCGACGACCGCGAGCCCTCCTAGCTCACGGGCTACCGCCTCGACCTGGTCGGCGGAGCGGGCGCTGACGGCGACACGCGCGCCCGCCTGCGTGAGCTCGCGCGCGACGTTCGCGCCGATCCCGCGACCTCCGCCGGTGACGAGCGCAACCTGGCCGGCGAGCTCGGGCTCAGACAACGGAGGCGATCTCTTCGAGGGAGTCGGGGTTCTCGACCGAGGACATGTCCCCTGGATCTTGCCCGAGCGCGGTCGCGCGCACAGCCCTGCGGACGATCTTGGCGCTTCGCGTCTTGGGGAGAGCGGTGACGAAGAGGATGCGGTCCGGCTTGAAGGCCTTGCCGAGCTCCTGGGCGACGAGGGCGGCGAGCTCGGCCGCGAGAGCCTCATCCGGCTCGTTCGGCGGCGCGAGGACGCAGAAGATCCAGGCGACCTCGCCCTTCACGTCGTGAGGAACGCCGACTGCCGCCGCCTCGGACACGGCCGCATGGCCAACGACCGCGGATTCGAGCTCGGCGGGGCCGACCCGCTTGCCGGCGATGTTGAGCGTGTCGTCGGAGCGGCCGTGCAGGAACCAGTAGCCGTCCTCGTCGACCGTTGCCCAGTCGCCGTGCGTCCAGATGCCCGGAAACCGGCGCCAGTAGGTCTCGAGATAGCGCCCCTCGTCCCGCCAGAAGCCGCGGGTCATGCCCGGAAAGGGCTTCCGGCAGACGAGCTCTCCGACCTCGCCCGTGTCGGCGATCGAGCGGCCCTCCTCGTCTACGACGTCCATGGCCATTCCGAGCGCCGGAAAGCCGACCGAGCAGGTCTTGATCGCGATCGCCGGCGTGGGTGAAAGAAAGCAGGCGCCGACCTCCGTCCCTCCGGAGCAGTTGATGATCGGGCAGCGGCCGCCGCCGACGTGGCGAAAGAGCCAGCGGTAGGGATCGGGATTCCAGGGCTCTCCGGTCGTGACGATCGTGCGGAGCGACGAGAGGTCGGTCTGAGGCTCGCCGTGCGGGATCAGCGCCCGGACGAGCGTGGGTGAGAGGCCGAGCACCGAGACTCGTTCCTCCTCGACGAGCCGCCAGAGCCGGTCGGGCGGCCAGTCGGGCGCGCCCTCCGCGAAGACGATCGTGCAGCCGAGCGCGCCGCCTCCGACCACCGTCCAAGGGCCCATGATCCAGCCCATGTCGGTGGAGAAGTGGAGGACGTCCTCGGGGTGGACGTCGGCCTGGTAGGCGGTCTCGCGCGCGATCGAGACCAGAAAGCCGCCGTGGACGTGGATGACGCCCTTCGGGCGGCCGGTCGTGCCCGACGTGTAGGTGAGGAGGTACGGGTGCTCGGAATCGACGGGAAGCGGCTCGAGCCGCCCGGGGGAGCCTGCGAGCAGGTCGTCCCAGGGCGCGAGGACGACCTGCTCGAGGCTCGGTGCCTCGCGCCGGGCTTCCTCGAGCGTGGCCCGCATCGGGATCTCGCGGCCGCGACGGAACGACGTCTCGGTCGTGATCGCGACCTTCGCCTCGGAGTCCTGGAGCCGCTGTGCGACCGCGGGTGCCGCGAAGCCCGAGAAGATCGGCACCTGGACGGCGCCGATGTGGGCGCAGGCATGGGAGGCGACCGCGACCTCGGGCGACATCGGCAGGTAGATCGCGACGCGGTCGCCGGGGCCGACGCCCAGGCGCTGGAGCGCCTCGGCGAGGCGGACGACCTGGTCGGAGAGTTCCGCGAACGTGAGCGAGCGGCGCGTGCCGTCCTCGCCCCGGAAGATCGCAGCCTCGGCGGCGGCGCGGGGCGACGCGGCCCAGCGGTGCACGCAGTTCCAGGCGATGTTCAGCTTCCCGCCGACGAACCACTTCGACCATTCGGGGCCCTCAGAGAGGTCGACGACCTCGGTCCACCGCTCGAAGAACTCGAGCCCGAGGTCGTCGACGACCTCGGGCCAGAACCAGTCGGGATCCGCAGCCGAGCGCCGGACGAGCTCGCGGTAGTCGTCAAAACCGAGCCGCCGCAGCAGCCGGGTGACGTTGGCGCGCTCGAGCACCACGGGAGTCGGCTCCCAGATCACCTCCACGGCTGGGAAGCGTAGTCCCTTGCACCCTTCCGCCCACGGCTTCGCAGGCATCGAGCCTGGTACCGGGTTTCAGGTGGCTTGATTGGCCGCTGCCGGTCCGGATAGGCCCTGTTACCGACGTGCCACACAGCAGTGACGTCTCTCGCGCGTTAGCGTCTGCTAAGTTAGCGCGGACTAACTTGAGAGGCTGAGGAGGCCCCGATGAGAGCACGCATCTTCGCGCCGGAGTTCCGCAAGTGGTGGACGCTAGGCGCCGTCGCGTTCGGGCTGTTCATGATCATGCTCGACAACACGATCGTGAACGTTGCGCTGCCGTCGATTCAGCGCGACCTGAAGATCGGGATCTCCGAGCTCGAGTGGATCGTCAACGGCTACGCGTTGACCTTTGCCGTGCTCATGCTCACCGGCGGCAAGCTCGCCGACCTCCTCGGCCGGCGCCGCATCTTCATCGCCGGCCTCGCGATCTTCACGGCCTCCTCGCTCGCCTGCGGCCTCGCCACGAGTGCCGGCTGGCTGATCGCCGCCAGGGTCGTGCAGGGCGTCGGCTCGGCGATGATGAACCCGGCGACGCTCTCGATCATCAGTGCCACCTTCCCGCCGCGGCAGCGCGGGATGGCGATCGGAATCTGGGCGGGCGTCTCCGCGCTGGCGCTCGCGATCGGCCCTCTGCTCGGCGGCGTGATCACGGAACAGATCAACTGGAGCTGGATCTTCTTCATCAACGTCCCGGTGGGCATCCTCGGGATCGTCGTCGCGCGCCTCGTGATCAACGAGTCGAAGGACACCTCCGAGGTGCAGCGTCTCGATTTTCCGGGCCTCCTCACGTCCGCGGTGGCCCTCTTCGCCCTGACCTACGGGCTGATCGAAGCCAACACCTACGGCTGGACGTCGGGGCGCATTCTCGGGCTGTTCGCCCTCTCGGCGGCCGCTCTGACGACGTTCGTCTTCCTCGAGCTGCGCCAGCGGGTGCCGATGCTCGACCTCTCACTCTTCAAGAACCCGACCTTCGCGGGCGCCAACCTCGTGATGCTGATGGTCGCATTGGCGATGTTCGGCGTCTTCTTCTTCCTCTCGCTGTTCGTCCAGAACATCCTCGGCTACACGGCGACGCAAGCGGGCGCCTCGTTCCTGCCGATGACGATCCTGATCGTTCTCGTCGCTCCGATCGCCGGCAAGGTCTCCGATCGCATTGGCTCACGCTGGCTGATGGGCACCGGGATGCTGCTGGTCGCCGGGTCGCTCGTCCTCTTCGCCCAACTGGGCGCCGGCTCGAGCTACTGGGCGATCCTGCCGGGGATGCTGCTCGGCGGCTTCGGCATGGCACTCGCGATGAGTCCGACCACCGCCGCGGCGATGAGCTCTGTGCCTGTGGACAAGGCCGGAGTCGGCTCGGCGGTTCTGAACAGCGCGCGCCAGATCGGAGGGTCGCTCGGGATCGCGATCATGGGCGCGATCGTCGCCGCGCAGGTGCACGTCGGGCGCGGGAATCCACGCGCGCCGGAAGAGTTCGTCAACGGGCTCCACAACGCCCTGCACGTGGCGGCGGTGATCGCGTTCGCCGCGGCCATCGTCGCGATCGTGCTGGTACGCCAGGTTCGACACCCGGAGCCCGAGCCGCACGCGATTCCCGAAGCAGCATGAGTACGCCAAAGGCGCGACTGCCCGCCGGTGAGCGCCGCGCGGCGCTCGTCGACGCTGCGCTCAGAACGTTTGCGGAAGGCTCCTACAGGAGCACCACGACGGCCGAGCTCGCCCGGGCCGCCGGGGTGACGGAGCCAATTCTGTACCGCCACTTCGGCTGCAAGCGCGATCTGTACTTCGCCTGCCTCGACGAGGCGTGGGCGCGGCTGCGCGCCGCCATCGAGCGGACGATCGCGGAGGAGGACGACCCCCGGGATTGGCCGCTGGCCGCGGCGAAGACCGTCCGTGGCCTCCGGGACCGGCGCGCCTTGCCCCTCCACATCTGGCTGCAAGCACTCGGAACGGCCGAGGATCCCGAGATCCGCCGTTATCTCCGCCGCCACCTGCGGCAGGTACACGCGTTCTTCGCCGACATCATGCGAAAGACCCAGGAAGCCGGAGGGATGCCCCCGGAACGAGACCCCGAAGCGGAAGCGTGGATCAACCTCGCAATCGGCCTCCTGCGCTCGGTCGAAGGCCGCCTGGGTGAAGTAGTCGGCGAGGAGGCGTTCACGAAGATCGCCGAATCCCGCCGAACCTGGCTCACGCAAGTCCAGTAGCCGCAAACAGTCCACCTCTGCACTAGACGTTCGCGGCCGAAGCCGGACTTGCTCCGGCGGGAGGCCAGCAGCGAGAACTCCTCTGAGACCACGGTGAAGGAGCGGGCCACACGGGGGAACCAGGGGTTCCCCCGTGTGACCCAAAATGGGTTAGACCCCCGGCTGCGGCTTCCGGGGGTCTAGTCCCTGGGGAGTGGCGCCAGTTCCGCCGTTTTGGGCGACTCCGAAGGCTTGACTCTGCGGCCCAGCCAATTTCCTTCGGACGGTGTCACCTTTGGGCGGCGGCGCCTCCTGCGACCTCAGCCTGGCGTCCGGCCGCGGTGCAAGTGGACGGAATATAGACCCGGCTGGACAGGTCTGTCAAGTCGCTCGGTCAAGTGATCTTGATCGACTTACTTCACTTGACCTCTCCCCTGCAGACATGCCCCTTTTTGGGGAAGTCAGAGATACCGGTCTTGCGCTTTGGTGAAGTATAAGCTTGACTATCCGCTACCACAGAATGAGCGATCTCACCCAGGAATCCGAGGCACACGCCGCGACAACCGCCCAGCGGGCGGGCGGCGGCCATCGGTTCGGTCTGGGCCTTCGCCTTCGCCAGCTGAGGATGTCCGCCGGGCTCACACAGACCGAGCTGGCCGGCGATCGCTTCTCGAAGGAGTACGTCAGCCAGATCGAGCGAGGCAAGACGAAGCCGACGGCTACGACGGTCGAGTGGCTCGCCCGGCGGCTCGGGGTGGATGCCGGCTTCCTCGCCACCGGCACGGCCTCCGACGAACGCGCCCGGGTGGAGGCGGTGATGGCGCGGGCCGAGGCCCTCACGGAGGCCCACCGCTTCGACGAAGCTGCCGCCGAGTTCCGCGTCGCCCGCGAGGCCGGAGCAACGACGTCGTCTCCCGAGCTCGAGGTCCGCGCGCTCTCCGGCGAGGCCTGGGCACTCGTCGAGCGCGGCGATGTCCGTGAGGCGATTTCGCATCTCACGCGCGCGCGCGACCTCGTCGAAGGCCCTCCGTTCTCCGACCTCGACCGCGCCGACGTGCTCTTCCGGCTGGGCGTTTGCCGCTACAAGCTCTCCAGCATCACGACCTCGCTCGCGCTGCTGACCGAGGCGCTCGAGCTCGCTGAGCGGTCGGGCCTCCCCTGCGACCTGCTGCGCTCCGAGATCCTGAGCTGGCGCTCGCGCTGTTACCGGCGCCAGCGCGACATCGAGGCGGCGCGCGAGGACGTCGAGCGGGCGCTCGAGCTCGCCGAGTCGCTGGGCGATCGCGCCACGATGGCGAACGTCTTCGTCCAGGCCTCGCTCGTAGCCGAGCGCAGTGGCCACTGGCTTCTGGCCCGGACCTACGCCGAGCGCGCCAAGTCGTACTACGAGGAACTGAACGACGAGCGCAACGTCGCGGGGTTGCTGAACAACCTGGGCGGCCTGAATCTGATGCTCGGCAAGCCCGAGCAGGCGATCGAGTACCTCAAGCGCTCCTTCGGGGTCGCGCTCGAGGCCGACAGCACGGAGGACGCGGCGCAGGCAGCGGGCTCGCTGGCGACCGTGCACCTTCAGGTGGGCGACTACCCGCAGGCCGAGGAGCTGGCGCGCCACTCGCTCGAGCTGCTCGGCGGTCGCGACGACTATCTGCACGAAATCGGACCCACGCAGCTTGTGTTGGGTCGGGCCGTCATGGAGCAGGGACGGCTCGAAGAGGCGGAGGAATGGTTCAAGACGGCCGAGAGCAGTTTCGACCAGCTCTCGTCCGCAAGTCACCGCGCGGCCGCATGGATCGCGATGGGCGATCTCGCCATCCGCCGAGGCGACGATCGCACCGCCGCGCGCCTGTACAGAAATGCGGCGGAAGCCCTTCAGGATGTGCGGTTCTAGGCCGATAGGGAGGTGGACATGAAAACACGGCTGATTTTCATCCTCGTGTGTGCTTGCCTCGTCGCCGGTTTGTTGCAGGCGGCGGTCAGCGTCACGGTCGGAGACCCCTCCGATCTGACGAGCTGGTTCGACGGCCGCTAGGCCCCTCGAGCCCTCTCTCTGACCCGAGCGGCACGCTCCCGGCCAACCTGCCCCTGGCCTGACTACGGCCGACTACACTCGGGCGGGTGCGCAGCTTCGCGCCTGCCTGCGTCCTGATCGCAGCGCTTTCGCTCAGCGCGGGCTGCGGCGGTGGCGCGTCGACCAAGGCGGCCACGGCCCCGCCGCCAGGCTCGATCGCAGCGCTGCTCGCTCGACCCGGCGCCGACGTGGCGTTTGCCCCGGGAACGGCGCACTACGTGCCCGGCTCCATTCGCATTGCCTTCATCGTGATCCGAAACGACGGCTCGGTCGTCAAGCGACCGGCGGCTCGGGTGTGGATTGCCGACGGCTTCCATTCCAAGCCCTACCAGGAGGTCCGGGCCGGGCTGGAGCCGATCGGCGTGCCCGGCAAATCGGAGCATGCCGTGGGTGGCGTGAGTCGGATCTATGTCGCGCACGTGCGGACCCCACGGCCGGGCAAGTACTGGGTGCTCGCCGAGCCGATCGGCGGCCGGCCGATCCAGGCGCTCGGCAACGCGATCGTCACCTCGAAGTCGTCCGAACCCGGCATCGGTGAGAAGGCAATCCCCAGCCGAACGCCGACGATCGCCAGCACCGGCGGCAATTTCCGGAGGCTCACCACCGCCTCGCCGCCCGACCGGGAGCTGCTGCGCGACTCCGTCGCGGGCTCGCTTGCCGCGCACAAGCCGTTCGTGCTCGTCTTCGCAACCCCCAATTTCTGTACGAGCCGCACCTGCGGACCGGTCGTCGACGTCGTCGACGCTGTGCGGCGCCGGTTCACCGGCACGCCGGTGCGCTTCATCCACGTCGAGGTCTACCGCGACAACGATCCCGCCAAGGGCTACAACCGCTTCATGCGCGAGTGGCGCCTCCCGAGCGAGCCCTGGACCTTCCTCGTCGGAGCGGACGGGAGGATCAAGGGGAAGTACGAGGGCTCTGTTTCCGTCGCGGAGCTGGCTGCCGCCGTTCGCACCCAGCTGATCTAGCCTGCGGGCATACCTGCCGGGTTGACCGCGTTCTCACGCGCACGGATCATTCCCGCGAAGCGATCGGAGGAGGCACATGGCCGAGAACGGATACTCGAAGCCGGTGCTCGTCACGACCGACTGGCTGGCCGAGCACCTTGGCGACGAAGGAATCGTCGTGGCGGAGGTGGATGAGAACACCGACCTGTACGACGAGGGTCACATCACCGGTGCGGTCAAGCTGCACTGGCGTGAGGATCTCCAGGACCCGATCGAGCGCGACCTGATCGAGAAGGCGCAGTTCGAGGACCTGATGGCCGGGCGCGGCATCTCCAACTCGACGGCGCTGATCCTCTACGGCGACAAGAACAACTGGTTCGCCGCCTACGCCTACTGGTACCTGAAGATCTACGGCCACGAGGACGTACGCATCCTCGACGGCGGCCGGCAGAAGTGGATCGACGAGGGACGGGAGCTGACGACCGACGTGCCTGCGCCCGGGCAGGCCTCGTACACGGCCCGGGAGCGCGACGAGTCAATTCGCACGTACCGCGACACCGTCCGCGAATCGATCGGAGGCGAGGGGAAAGCGCTGGTCGACGTGCGCAGCCCGCAGGAGTACGCCGGCGACCTGATCGCGCCGCCCGGGTACGAGCAGGAAGGGGCGCAGCGCGGCGGCCACATCCCGACGGCGCAGTCGATTCCGTGGGCCCAGGCCGTTCGCGACGACGGTACGTTCAAGTCCGCCGATGAGCTGCGGCAGCTCTACGAGGGCAAGGGCGTCACGCCCGGCAAGGACGTGACGGCGTACTGCCGCATCGGTGAGCGGAGCGCGCACACCTGGTTCGTGCTCCGTGAGCTGCTCGGCTACGAGAGCGTCAAGAACTACGACGGCTCGTGGACGGAATGGGGCAATCTCGTCGACGTGCCGATCGAGAAGGGCGCCTAGCGCTCCACGCGTCGAGGCGACGAACAGGCCTGCTTCGAGCATTGCTCGGCGCGAGCGCCATCCGCTAGACGGGCGACGGCGGCACCAGGCCGCCGTCGCTTGTCAGGGGAGGAGGAGCTCTGAAGTTGCTTCAACCTGTTCGCCGAGATTGAAAGCGCTCCTGCAGGGAATCTTTTATCGCTCCGTAACGTCTACTTCCCTACAGTTCTCCGACATGGACGAGAAAGCCCCCTTGGACATCGACACCGGCAGAGTGCCGCTCACGGACCTGGCCTCCTGCGGCGGCTGCGCGGCCAAGTACTCGGCGGCCCGGCTCGAGCAGCTTCTCGCCGGCTTCGTGCCCGTCGAGGCCGAGAATCTCCTCGTCGGCCTGGCGCCCGCCGACGACGCCGCGGTCTACAAGCTCGACGACGAGCGCGCGCTGATCTTCACGCTCGACTTCTTCCCGCCGGTCGTCGACGACCCCGGTGACTACGGAGCGATCGCGGCGACGAACGCGCTCAGCGATGTGTTCGCGATGGGCGGCACGCCGCTCCTGGCCCTCTCGATCGCAGCCTTCCCCGAAGAGCTGCCGATGGAGATGCTCGGGGAGATCTTTGCCGCGGCCGACGCTCAGGTTCGCGCCGCGGGCGGGTTGCTCGCCGGTGGCCACACGATCCGCGACGCCGAGCCGAAATACGGACTCGCCGTGATCGGCACCGTCCGGCCCGACGGGATCTGGCCGAAGAACGGGGCCAAGGCAGGGGACGCGCTCTTCCTGACGAAGCCGCTTGGGACCGGGCTGATCATGACCGGCTACAAGCGTGGCGAGGCGGGCACGCAGCAGCTCGAGCGTGCGATCAGGTGGATGCGCACGCTGAACAAGGACGCCGCCGAAGTGCTCCGGAGCTTTGAGCCGAACGCGGTCACCGATGTGACCGGCTTCGGGCTCTTCGGTCACACCCACGAGGTCGCAGACCGGAGCGGCGTCAAGGTGCTGCTCGAGTCGGAGCGCTTCCCCGCGATCGACGGCGCGCTCGATCTCGCCCGCAAGGGAGTCCGGACGAGCGGCGATCCACGGAACCGGGACTTCGTTGCCTCGCGGATCGTCACCTCCGGCCTGTCCGAGAACCTCGACGCGCTGGGCTACGACCCGCAGACGGCGGGCGGGCTCCTCGTCTCGCTCCCGGCCGAGAAGGGGCCGGCCCTCGAGGCCGAGTTCATGGCCAAGCGGCTCTTCATCCGCCGGATCGGCAGGGTCGAGGAAGGGGCCGGAGTCATCGTCGAGTGACCGACCGTGGGATGATCCACGGCCGGTTTCAGCCGTTCCATCTCGGTCACCTGGAGTACCTGCGCGGGGCCGCCGAGCGGTCCGACGAGGTCTTCGTCGGGATCACCAACCCCGACCCGACGCGCATCCTTCCCGAGGAGAGCGACCCGCTTCGCCATCTCCCGGAATCGAATCCGTTCACCTACGTGGAGCGGCTGCTGATGGTCAAGGCGGCCGCCGGCGATCTCGGCCTCGACCCCTTGCACGTGCACGTGATCCCGTTCCCGGTCAACGAGCCGGAGCTGTGGCACGCGTACGTCCCGCACGGGGTGACGCAGTACCTGCGCCTGTTCTCCGCCTGGGGCGGGACGAAGCTCGAGCGCATGCGCGAGGCCGGCTACGAGGTGGTGATCCTGGACGAGGGCGTCGAAAAGGAGATCTCGGGCGCGGACGTCCGCGACGCCATGCGGTCCGGAGGCGAGTGGGAGGAGCTCGTCCCTTCAGGCGTCGCCCGGGTCATCCAGGATCTGGAAGCGGTGCCCGCTCCTCGATCGCCGGGCTGAGCTCCGCCTCCGCCCGAGCGTCTGGTAGCGCATCGTTAGGTTGTCCCCGGTGTATCCGATCGCCGTTTTCCTGCTCGACGGGCTGGCCGACCGGGCTCATGCCGTCCTCCGCGGCCGCACCGGAAACGAGGCCGCGCGGACGCCGAACCTCGACCGGTTGGCCGCGGCGGCATCGTGCGGGCTGATCTACGGCGTCGGGCCGGGCCGAGCGCCCTCGAGCGAGGTCGCGCACTGGTCGATGCTCGGCTACCGCCCCGACGAGTTCCCCGGGCGCGCCGTGTTCGAAGCGCTGGGGCGAGGCCTCGAGCTCGACGACGACGCGGTCTACGCCTACGCCGCTCTCCGGCCCGCCGAGCGGCACGAGGACGGCGCCCTGTGGCTCAGCGGCCGGCCCGATCCCGACCGCGACGCGGAGGAGGCGGCCGAGCTCGTCGCGCGCTGCGACGGGATCGAGATCGACGGCCTGCGCTTCTCGCTCACCCACGTTTGGCGCGGCGAGGCGATCCTGACCGTACGGGGCGGTGCCGACGATCGCGTCACCGACAGCGACGCCTTCTTCCGCGACCGGCATCCGGTTCTCCGGCCACAGCCGGTCGTCCCCGAGGCGGAGCGGACGGCGCACGCGGCCGAAGCCTGGACCCGAGAGGTCCTGCGGCGGCTCGAAGGCCAGCGCTTCAACGTGATCACCCTGAAGTGGTGGGGACGGCCCCGGCGCGTGCCGAGCTTCGCCGAGCGCCACGGGCTGCAGGGCGCGTTCATCGCCGAGTCGGCGTTCCTGCGCGGGCTCGGCATCGCCGTCGGCCTGGAGGCGATCACGCAACCCGAGACGGACGACCCGGTGGGGGACCTGCAGACGCGCATCGCGCTGGTCGAAGAGCGGCTCGCGGGCGGGGACGCGTTCGTCTTCTGCCACCAGAAGACGACCGACGCCGCCGGCCACACGAAGGATCCACGGATCAAGCGGCGGACGATCGAGCAGCTCGACGCCGCCTTCTCGTCGCTTCCCACCGACCGCGCTGTCGTCTGCCTCACGGGCGACCACGCCACACCGGCCTCGCCCGACGTGATCCACTCGGGCGATCCCGTCCCGTTCCTGCTCGCGGGCCCGGGCGTCCGTGCCGACCACGTGCGCCGCTTCGGCGAGATCGACTTCGCCGAAGGCATTCTCGGCCAGCTCCGGGGGCCGGACATGATGCCGGTGCTCCTGAACGCGGCCGACCGGCCGCTCTTCCTCGGCTCGAGGCCGACGCCGTTCGACGGCGCCGACGGGTATCCGTTGCTTCTCGAGCCTCTACTCTGAGCCCCGGTGCACGTCGCCTCCAGCCGTCTCGCCCGGATCCGCGCCCTCGAGGTCACGCCCGCCCAGTTCCGAACCACCGCCTGGGCTGCGCTCGCATGGATCTACCTCGTGGTGACGACGGGCGCGATCGTCCGCCTGACCGGGTCGGGGCTCGGCTGCGATCACTGGCCTCGCTGCGGCGACACGCCCTTCCCCGAGAAAGGCGGGCATGCGTTCATCGAGTTCGGGAACCGCGTGATCGGGGCGATCACGATCGGCTTCACGCTGCTCGCCTGGCTCGCCGCGCGGCGGGCTCCGGGGCTCCCGCGGTCCGTCGAGCGGCTCGCCCTCGTCGTCTTCCTCGGCACCGCGGCTCAGATCCCGCTCGGAGGGCTGACGGTGATCCTCAAGCTGCACCCGCTGCTCGTCATGTCGCACTTCCTCCTGGCGCTGCTCATGCTCGCCGTCGCCGTCATCGTCGCGGTCGAGGCGCGCGGGTTCGAGGAGGGGGTGGTCGCGCCCCTGGTGCCTAGGGAGTTACGGCTCGGCGGCGTCGTTCTCTGTGCGTCAGGGCTTGCACTCGTGATCAGCGGCGCGTTCGCGACCGCAGCCGGGCCGCACGCCGGTGACAGCTCGAAGATCGACCGGCTCGGAACCCCGATGGCCTCGGTCGCCGGCCACGCCGCGGTGACCGCCGTCTTCGGAAGCACCTTCCTCTTCGTCCTCGGCTATCTGGCCGCACGCCGCGACCGCTCGCCCCGCCTGTTCGGTTTCGCGGTCGGTCTGCTGGCGCTCCTGCTGCTCCAGGTCGGCATCGGCGAGACGCAGTACCACAGCGGCCTTCCCTGGTGGCTCGTGCTGGTGCATGTTGCCGTTGCCTCGGCCGTCTGGGGCGGAACCGTGCTACTCGCGACCCTCTTCTTCCGGCCACCAGCTTCGTTCTCGCCGCGTCAAACGTAGACTGGCGGCATGGCCGAGGAGCTCCGCATCACGCGGCGTCCGTCCCTGGAGCGGCCCGTGCTCGTCGCCGCCTTCCGCGGCTGGAACGACGGCGGGCAGGGCGCATCGCTCGCGGGCGGGTACCTCGCCAAGCTCTGGCAGGCCCGGCGCTTCGCCGAGATCGACCCCGAGGGCTTCTTCGACTTCCAGGCGACCAGGCCGCACGTGTCGCTCGAGGAAGGGATGACGCGCAGGATCGACTGGCCCGAGAACGCCTTCTACCACGCGCGCGCAGAGGGAATCGAGCACGACCCGGTGCTCTTGCTGGGCGTCGAGCCGAATCTGCGCTGGCGGACGTTCACGGACCTGATCGTGGGGCTCGCGCGCGATCTCGGCGTCGAGCTCGTCGTCACCCTGGGCGCGCTGCTCGCGGACGTGCCCCACACGCGGCCGGCTCCGGTCACCGGATCGGCAACCTCCGCCGAGCTCGTCGAGCGGCTCGGGCTGTCCGCCTCGCGCTACGAAGGCCCGACCGGCATCGTCGGCGTCCTTCACGACGCCTGCCGCCGAGCGGATCTCGACTCGGCGAGCCTCTGGGCCGCGGTCCCGCACTACGTCTCGCTCAACCCGAGCCCGAGGGCGGCTCAGGCGCTCTGCCAGCGGCTCGGTCAGCTGCTCGGCGGTGAGATCGAAACGGACGAGCTGGCGCGCGCTTCCGAGACGTACACCGAGCAGGTCAGCGAGGCCGTCTCCTCCGACGAGGAAACCGCCGCCTACGTGTCCGAGCTGGAGCAGCGCTCCGACCAGCTCGCGCCCGAGGGCGAGCTGCCGACGGGCGACATGATCGCCGCCGAGCTCACGCGCTTCCTGAAGGAGCGCGAGCGAGGCAACGGCGGCCCGAACGACCCGGGCCCCGCCGGCCCGCACTAGCCAAATGTGAAGGCGTAGCCCTCGACGCCGGGCGAGAAGCGCAGCTCCAGCAGGCCCTCGCGGACCTCGGGGTAGCTCGCCAGCGTGTGGAGCCGTGCGATTCCCTTCACGGGCACCTTGTGTAACAGGCGCCCGTCGACCAGGACGTCGACCGTTCCGGCTCCTCCGAGCACGAGGTAGACGTGGCGTGCGCGGAAGTGCAGGCGCAGTGCGGCGCCGAGGCCGGCCGTGATCTTCTGGGCGCCGACGCGCCAGCGGCCCGCGTAGGCGAGCTCGTCCTGGCCCAGCGAGCTGGGGAACGCGTAGACCGCGAAGCGGTTCTCCCGGACCGGTGACCCCTTGAAGCGATCCAGCCGCGCGAAGCCGAGATAGGACTCGGGCGTGAGCTGACCCGACGGTGTCGCGTCGCGGACGGACGCCGTTCCGGGCAGGCGGACGCCCCGCTCGCCGAGGAGATCGCGAATGGCCGCTTCCGTCTGGTCGTACTCGCCCTCGCCGAAATGGGCGCGGCGGACCCGCCCCTGGCTGTCGACCAGGTACTCGGCCGGCCAGTACTGGTTGGAGTACGCGTTCCAGGTGCCGTAGTCGTTGTCCAGCGCGACCGGGTAGCGGAGGCCGAACTGCTTCATCGCCCGGCGGACGTTCGAGAGCACGTGCTCGAAGGCGAACTCCGGCGTGTGGACGCCCACGATCACGAACCCGTATTTCGCGTAACGCCGGTACCACGCCTTCAGGTGGGGGAACGTCCGGATGCAGTTGATGCAGGAGTAGGTCATGAAGTCGACGAGGACGACCTTTCCGCGAAGCTGCCGGAGCGTCAGCGGCTGCTCGCCGGGCGTGTTCAGCCAGTGCGAGATCCCGCGGAAGTCGGGGGCGGCGCCGTAGACGGGCAAGCGAGAGGTCGCCAGCCGCGCAGGCCTCTCCTTGGCAATCGAGCGCTGCAACGCGCTCTTGTCGCCGCCGGTGATCTTCGCCAGCCGTTTCCTGGCGGACGGGGTCTCCTCCAGGTGCCGCTGCAGGAAGCTCGTGTAGTCGCCGATCGAAGTCTGCAGCTTGCGGTCGACGTTGAAGACGATCAGGAAGGCCGCCGCGGCCATCAGGACGCCCATCGCTGCTCGAACCTGACCCTGGTGGGAGCGGAAGGCCTTCAGGCCCCCGGCCAGACGCTGCCCGCCGAAGGCGATGGCCAGCATCGGCACGGCCGCGCCCACGGAGTAGGCGAAGGTCAGCGCAACCGTCTTCCAGCCGAAATCGAGGTTGGCAGCCTGCGTCGTGATCACTCCGAGGACGGGTCCTGCGCAGGGCACGAACACGAGCCCCAGGCTCGCGCCGAGAAGGAAGCCTCCGCCGAGATCACCGGACCGGCGACGCGTGAGGAAGAGGAACGGGCGCTCGACCCATTCCCCGATCTTCGGGACGAGGAGCGTCGCCGCGAGCAGGAAGAGAAAGCCGATCGAGATGTTGCGGAGCAGGTCCTTCGGCAACCCGAGCTGGTCGAGGACCCATGCGGCGAAGAGCGTGAAGAGCGCGAAGCTCAAGACGAGACCGGCGATGATCGCGAACGGCCTTCGCCGGCCGCCGCTCGCGCCACCCGCGAAGAGGATCGGTAGCACGGGGAACACGCACGGCGAGATCGCCGTGATCACGCCCGCGGCGAACCCGATGGCCAGGGTGACGAGCACCTCGAACAGCCTAGAGAGGGTTTCTTACCTGGGTGTTACAGCTCTGTTGTCCGGCTAGGACTCGGCCGCAGCCGCTCTGGGCTCCGTGGCGGGCTCGGGCTTCGCGGTCTGCCCGTTCTGCGCCGCGGAGGACGTGACCGCTGACTGCCCCTTCTTCTTCCGCCGCCGTCGCCGCCGCGACCGCCCGGGATGTGCTTTCGGCGCAGGCAGGTTCTCCGCCAGGGCCATAGCCACCTCGGGCACCGTGCCGAGCCGCTCGCGCGCCGCGTCGATCAGCCGCGTCGCGCGGGGCGTGTAGCCCTCGCCGGAGGCGAGCAGCGCGGCGCCGACCTCCAAGGGCTGCTCGAGCGCGGCGTTGACCAGCTTGGCCGCGTTCTCCTCGTGCCGGTGCCCGCGCGAGTTGGCCAGCGCACCGAGGAGGCGCTTCGCCTCCGGGAACTCGGCGCTCGCCCGCCGGTCCTGCACCTTCCGTGTCGCGCGCGCCAGCTTCCACGTCCACCGGGCCAGAATCTGATCCGGCGCGTCGGCCTTGCCCTCGCCGAGCGCGCGCAGGAGGATGCGGATTCCCTGGACGCGGTCCTTCTCCCAGGTCGGCGCCTGGGTGACCAGCGTGACGAGGTCGTCGAAGTCCGCCCGCTCGACCTTCATTGAGACGCGGTCGGCGAGCGCGATCATCCGCAGCCGCCGGTTGGGGTTTTCCGCGGCGCACGTCGCCAGGAACTGCTCGAGCGCGCCCTTTCCGGCCCGCCCCTCCGCGAACTTCTTCGCGAACTCGACCCGCTCGTCGAATCGAACCGACCGGCCGGCGATCGTCGCCCAGTAGCGCTGCTCGTCCTCGTCGAGGAACCGCGGGTCGACGCGCTGCCACTCGCGTGCGATCACGCCGAGCCGCCGCTTCACGTCGGGGGTGACCGGGACGAGCCACGCCGCCGGCGTGAGCTTGCGGCGTGCCCGTCGCTGCATGCGCCGGCGCGGTGCGGGGGTGACGCGCGCACCCTCCCGGTAGAAATCGGAGTCGAGCAGGCTATGCAGCGAGATCACGCGCTCGTTGTGGGTCGCGGACTTGGGGACGAAGTCGACGACGATCCCCGCCTCCTTGCGCGGATGGATGCGCATGATCCGCCCGATGCGCTGCTGGTAGACGCGGCGGCTCGCGGTCGGGGCGAGGTGCATGACCACGGTCGCGCGAGGTGAGTTCCAGCCCTCGGCGAGCAGCATGGCGTTGATCAGGACGTTGATCTCGCCCCGCTCGTACGCCGCGAGCGTCTCGGCCAGGCGAACCGGCGGCGTCTTGCCGCTGACCGCCTCCGCCTTGAGGCCGGTCGCCCGGAACTCCTGCGCGAGGTTGTAGGCGTGTTCCACGCCCGCGGCGTAGACGATCCCCGGCGCGTCGCCGAAGCGGTCGCGATACAGGCTCGCGGCCGCCTGGTTCAGGGCTTGGTGGTCGAGAGCGTCGGCCAGAGCGCGCTCGTCGAAATCGCCGCCGACGATCGGGACGTTGTTGATCGCCGCGGCCGGTGGGACCCGCAGCGAGCGGAGCGGAGCGATCAGGCCGCGCCGCGCGGCGTCGGCGAGAGGGAGGTCGTCCACGGAAGCGGGGAAGACATCGGAGACCTGCTTGGCGATCAGCTGCTCGGTCGCGGTCATGCCGATGTAGATCGGCTCGGGGAAGCTGCGGATCGCCGCGCTCGTCTTCTCGCCGAGCGCCGTGTGGGCCTCGTCGGCGATCACGAGCTGGTAGGCGTCGCGGCGGAGGTCGCCGACGTGGCGCGCGAACCAGGCGTAGGTCTGAATCGTGATCGGGTTCGGCTTCTTCGGCTTCTGGCCCTCGAGGATCGCGTCTGCGAAGCGGGAGCCGTAGCCCTCGGCCGTGAGCTCCCGGTTGAACTGGGTGACCAGCAGGCGCCTGTGCGTGAGGATGAGGACGCCCATCGTCCGCGCCGCCTCGACGAACCCGGCCGCGGCGATGGTCTTGCCCGAGGCGGTGGGGTGGCGGAAGCGGTAGCGCCGAACGGCGCCGGGGTCCTCGGCGACGGGCGGCTCCTCCTCGTCCTCTTCTTCGTCGAGGATCTCTTCCTCCTCGTCCGAGTCCACGAGCTCGAGCGCGGGCGCCCCACCGTTCCCGTTGCCGTTTTCCTCTGCTTCGGCCTGGGTCGCGGCGATCAGCTCGGTGAGCATGCCGGCGAGCGCGTCGATCTGATGGCGGCGGAGCTCGGTGCCCGAGGCCAGGTGCGCCGGCTGGTCCGTGAGCACCCGCTCCAGCCCGAGCATGAGTGCGAAGCGGATCTTCCACTCGTACGAAGGCGCCTTCAGCCCGGCTTCGATCTCCTCCAGCGCCTCGTCGAGTGCGCGACGCCGCGCCGTGCCGGGCGCGAGTACCTGGGCGACGTCTTCGTTCCCGTGCAGGATCGGCTCGCCTGCCCAGGCTTCGGCGCGGGCCGCTGCGGCTGCGATGCCGTCAAGCGCCTCCGGCGCAATCGTCGGCTGCTCGGTGGTTGTCTGCATGCTGGCGGCACTTCCTCGTGCCGCAACTCCCAGAGGTTGCGCGCTCGTAACCCTCCGACGAGCTGCGCTCCTACGAACTATAGCGGAGCGGCGGGCGTTAGAGCGCTCGAGAGAGGCTGTCCGGTGACCCGTTCCGAGACGCCCGTCTGGTCGAGATGCTTCGTGATTCCGCCCAGGAAGAACGGGAAGCCGGCTCCGAGCAGCATGCACACGTCAACGTCGCGGGCATCCTTGACGACGCCCTCGTCGAGTAAGCGCCGGATCTCGTCGGCCATCGCTTCGAGAGCAGCGGTGCGTACCTCCTCGGCGCTGCGCGGGCTCTCCTCGGCGACCACCGGCTCATCCCCGCCGTCGGCGATGGCCTGGAGCGTCGGCGAGAGCGGAAACCGGTCCGGATAGGCGTCGTGCATCGTGTGCAGCACGTGGTTGGCCACGCGTGGCCCGACCATCTGCAGGAGCACCGACGGCGCCATCGGCAGGCCGAGGCCGAGGATGGCCTGATCGGTCGTATCGATCGGCGTCCCATGGTCGATGGCGTCCATCAGCACGCTCGTCATCCGGGTCAGGACGCGGTTGACGACGAAGCCGGGGGCGTCCTTGACGAGGACGCCGCGCTTGCGGAGCTTCTGTGTCACGGCCGCGGCGGTCGCGAGAGTGGCGTCGTCGGTCTCGGGCGTGCGAATCAGCTCCACCAGCGGCATCAGCGCGACCGGGTTGAAGAAGTGCATGCCGACGAGCCGCTCGGGGTGGTCCAGGTCGGCGCCGATCTCCGTCAGCGAGAGCGAGGACGTGTTCGTCGCGAGCACGCACTCGTCGTCGACGACCCGCTCCAGGGCCGCGAACACGTCCTTCTTGACCGAGATCTCCTCGTAGACGGCCTCGAGGACGAGGTCGCAGCCGGCGAAGTCCGTGTACGAGGTTCCGCCCGCGACGAGTGACTCGAGGAACCGGGCCTTGTCCTCGGTGTAGCGGCCCTTCGCGACCTGGCTCTGCAGTTCGCCTCGGATCGACTCGAGCGCGCGATCGACGATCTCCTGTTTCACGTCGCTGATCACGATCGGCAGCTCCAGGCGGCGCAGGAAGAGCGTCGCGAGCTGCGAGGCCATCAGCCCCGCACCGACGATCCCGATCCTCTCGACCTTCCGCGGCTCGGCGTCGGGCATGCCCGTCTCGCGCTTGCCGCGGCCCTCGACGAGGTCGAAGGCGTAGAGCGAGGCCTGGGCCTGCGGCGACAGGAGGAGGTCTGCGACCGCTTCCTCTTCGGCGCGATAGCCCTCGTCGAGGGACCAGGAGGCCGCGCCTTCCATCAGGTCGAGCGCGGCGTAGGGAGCCGGTGCCGCGCCGTGAACGGCGTCGTCCAGCCGGGAGCGGGCCTTGCGGAAGACCTCTGAGCTGTCCGAAAGGTCGGCGTCCTCGCGGGTGACACCGCCCGCTCGGACGAGCTCGAGCGCGTACGCGATCGACTCGTCGAGGAACTCGACCGGCTCGAGCAGCCGGTCGGCGAACCCGAGCTCGAACGCCTTGCGTCCGTCGAGCATGCGGTTCTGGCGGAGCGGGTTCTCGACATTGAAGCGGACGGCGGTCTCGGCCCCCACCAGGCGCGGGACGAGCTGGGTACCGCCCCAGGCCGGAAGGATTCCGAGGAAGACCTCGGGCGCGGCGAAGTGCCGGACGGCGGTCGACATCGTGCGGGCGTCGCAGTGGAGTGCGATCTCGACGCCGCCGCCCAGGCACGCGCCGTTGACCGCGGCCACCGTGGGGAAGGGCAGCGCCCGGATGCGAGCGAAGAGCTCGTGGCCCGCGCGGCTGCCCGCCATGGCGCGCTCCCGGTCGAGCCCCTCGGCCGTGAACTGCTTGATGTCGGCGCCGGCGGCGAAGACGAACGGCTTCCCGGTCAGGACGAGCGCCGCCCACTGCTCCAGCTCGATCTGTTCGAGGGCCTGCTCGAGGGAGCGCAGGGCCGCTTCGCCGAAGAACGTCGGCTTCGTGTAGTCCTCGCCGTTGTCGATTGTGACGAGCGCGAGCGGGCCCTCCGGCGTCTCGACCCGGCCGACCTTGAACCGGGTCTCAGCCATCGAGGTTCTCCCAGATCACGCAGGCGCCCATGCCCATGCCGATGCAGAGCGCCGTGAGGCCGTACCGCGCATCGGGCTTGTCCTTGAAGGCGTGGGCGAGCTGCGCCATCAGGCGAACGCCGGTGGCCGCGAGGGGATGGCCGCACGCGATCGCCCCTCCGTACGGGTTGAGACGCTCGTCCTCCGGATCGACGCCGAGCTCGCGGCACCAGGTGAGGACCTGCACCGCGAACGGCTCGTTCAGCTCGAAGAGGCCGATGTCGTCGAGGGTCAACCCGGCCTGCTCGAGCGCCCGCTTCGTCGCGGGGACGGGGCCGAGTCCCATTAGCTCGGGCTCGACGCCTGCGTAGGCGTAGGAGACGAGGCGCATCCTCGCCGTGAGGCCGAGCTCGGCGGCGGTGTCTTGCGAGGCGAGGATGCAGGCCGTTGCCCCGTCGGTCAGGCCCGCTGAGTTGCCTGCGGTGACGCGGCCGCCGGCCCGGAAGGGCGTGGGCAGGTCGGCGAGGCCCTCGAGCGACGTCTCCGGACGGAGGAACTGGTCGCGGTCGGCGACCGCCCAGCCGTCGTCGGTGAAGACCGACATCGGAACGACCGTCTCGCGCATCACGCCGTTCTGCCAGGCGGCCGTCGCCCGCCGCTGGCTGCGGAGGGCGAACGCGTCGGAGTCGTCCTTCGTGATCTCCGGAAACCGGTCGTGGAGGTTCTCGGCGGTTGCGCCCATGGTGATGGCCGAGGTGTCCACGAGTCGCTCGGCCACGAAGCGCGGGTTGAAGTCGACGTCGGCGCCCATCGGGTGGTGGCCCATGTGCTCGACGCCGCCGGCGAGCGCGACGTCGACGGCGCCCATCGCGATCTCGCCGGCCGCGGCGGTCACGGCGGTGAGCGCGCCGGCGCACATGCGGTCGACGGCGAAGCCGGGAACGGTCTGCGGAATGCCCGCGAGGAGCGCGACGTCACGGCCGAGCGTCAAGCCCTGGTCGCCCACCTGCGCTGTCGCCGCCAGCACGACGTCGCCGATCCGCTCGGGCGGCAGCTCCGGGTTGCGGCGCAGCACCTCGCGGACGACCTTGACCGACATGTCGTCGGCGCGTGTACGCCAGAAGATCCCCTTCGGCCCCGCCCGGCCGAAGGCCGTGCGGCAGCCATCGACGTACACCACCTCGCGCAGCTCGCGCGCCATCCGCGTGCCTCCTCTCGACCGGCCCAGGCGCGAGGTTAGTCGATCGGGCGCCTAGGCAGCGGGGGCGAGCGTGGCGCTCTCGAGGTGCTCGCGCAGCGTGCGCAGCTCGTGCCGCTCCGCCTCGAGAATCCGCCGGCGGAACTGAATGATCAGCGCGCCCTCCGGCTGGACATACTCATGGTGACAACGATTGAGGCCCCGAACGCCTTCCGACCTTGACGACCTGGATCGAGCACTTCGAGCGCGAGGCCGCCCGCTACGGCGACGGCGAAAAGCGGCTCGAGGACTCTGCCGACCCCGACGCTCGCCAGAAGCAACGTACCCGGCTCGGCAACGCGGCGGGCGGCGCCGGCCTCGCTTTGCTGATGCTCGGGCGTACAGAGGAAGCAGCCGACTGGTTTGCCAGGGCCGCCACGCGCTATCGGGAGAGCTTCGCGGATGCCCCACCGGGCAGCTGGGGCCGCCTGATCGGCGCGGTCAAGACGCGGATCCTCGGCGGCGACTGGGACGGAGCCTCGAGCGACGCGGAGTGGGCGCTCGAGCAGAGCCCGGGAGAGGCCGAGTCGCCGATCGGGCGCTACGCCGCCACCCTCGCCCTGCTCGTCCTCGATCGCGACAGCGACGCTCGTCCGCTGGCGAGCTCGCTGCGCGACCGCGGCGACTTCCCACACGCGGTCGCCGACGCGCTCGCCACGCTCTCCGCCCAGGACCGCGTGGGTTACATCAATGCGGTCGAGGCCGTGCTCGACTCATTCGAGACGCGCGAGGAGTACCTCGAAGACGTGCCGGTTGCGGACACCGTGATCGTGCTCCAGGCGCTCGCCGCCAGCCGCGACATCGCCGCCGAGCTCGACTCGACGCTCTTGCCGCGCTAGCGGCGCCCGATGATCCGAATGCCGCGGATCGTCACGCTGGCCTCGGGATTCGGCACGCGGCTGCCGTCCGAGGTGACGAGCGAGAACGTCAGATCGTGAGGGCCGCCGAGGAGCCAACGCTTCGAGTCGGGGATGGTGGCCGTTCCGGCCTGCCCGGGAACCGGGAGCGCGAGTACTGACCCACCCGCCGCGTCCGCGACCTGAAGATGGCCGTTCGGGGCAGGCCCGACCTGGAATGAGCTGACCTTGTAGGCGATTTCAGCGGGCAGCGTGATCGTGTCGCCGTCCTTCGGCGACATGATTTCGAGCGTCGGCGCTCCGAGCGTGACGCGCGCCAGGATGCGGGGGGTCGCCGAGGCTGTCGGATGGACGTTGAGGTATGCGGCGCCGCCCTTCAACGCGGCGACCGTGGCGGCCGTCAGGATCGTCTTGCCGCTTGCGTTCCGGGAGCAGCTGCGGCAGAGCGTGCCGACAGCATTGCCCGTCCGGGTTGCGCGAACTTCGGCGGCGAGCGGGTTACCCAGTCCGTGGACGAACAAGCGCCACGTGAGCGTCCTTCCGGTCAGCGACGCCACGAAGACTCCGCTCACGTTCGGGCGCGCCGCGATCGATGCCGTCAGCCTGGTCGGAGCAACGGCGACGGTCGAGGCGCTTCCCTGCCAGCTTCGGCTGCCGTCAAGCCCAACTACCTGGAGGCGATAGCTGGACGCGGCGCCTGGGTTGGCCCTGCCGTCGACGAACCGGTAGGCGTTGCCGGTCGCTCGGCCTGCCGCCTGCGCGCGAATCAGAGCGCGGTTGAGCCGCTGCGCGTCCCGGAAGAGATTGAAGCCGCCCACTCCGGCCTCGCTCGCCGTGCTCCAGCGAAGAGCAACACCTTGGCGGGTACGAGTTGCGTCCAAGCGCCGGACAGCCACGCCCGTGGTTCCCGCGCTGACCTGGGCCGTGTACATGTCGAAGTGTCCGTTTGCCCCGGCCGGGTTGTCGCCGGTCGAGTTCGAGTTGTCCGCCCAGATCGGGTAAAGCTTGCCGGCGTGGTAATCGGACCACCGGAAGTCGCCGTAGTCGACGGAACCCCCCGGGTGAGGGCCAGGCAGGTAGTAGTCGTCGTTCGACGTTCCGGTGCTGATCTGGAAGTTCGTCCCGAACGAGACGCCTCCGTTCGCGCTGAACGCGCCCCAGAGTTGGACGTTGTTGTTGGCGGGGTCGTTCCGCGCGTCGTACCAGGTGACCGCGATGGATGCATTCGTCTGGTCGACGGCGATGTGGGGAAGCATCTGGCTGCGCGTCGTTGCATCGTCGTTGACCTTGACCGGGGCGCTCCAGGTCGAGCCGCTATCGGTCGAGCGAGCTACGTAGATATCGGTGTTGTCGCTCTCGTCGGGTGTCTCGTCCGTGTAGACGAGATAGAGGCGACCGTTGGGTGACGTGGTGCGGTCCCAGGCGAGGCCTGCCTCCGCGTCGATGCTTCGGACGTTCTGAGCAGGGATCGTCTCGAATTGACCGACGTTCGTGGGCGCCACGGTCACCTGAGGTCCGAAACCTCCAGCTGCCAGGCCGTTGAGATCCGTGTTGGAGTAGACGACGCCCGGGCCTTCTCCCGGGCCGCTCTGGTACGTCACTGTCACTTGTCCGCTTGGTCCGACCGCGATGTCGCCAAATGAGCCGCAAAGGCCGGTCGGTCTGCAGTCCTCCGAGCCGGGTACGGGTTGCTCTGCGGAGAACGCCCCGAGCATTCCGAGGCCGGTCACGGGTGCACCTCGCGCCTTGAGGACAAAGGCTGACGAAGGGCCCGTTCGGTCCTGCCACACGACCCAGACAGAGCCGGCGCCGACGGCAACTGAGGGCTGATCGACTGCGCTCGCAGCGTCCATCACGCCAAGCAACCCCCACGTGTTGCCTCCGTCGATGCTCATGAAGAGGCGAACGTCGGTTGTTGCAGAGTTGACGTCGACGAGGAAGATGTTTCCGAAGCTGTCGGCGGCGCTCTGGTTGTCGCAGCAGCTCGCTGGGCTCGGCGGGGTGGTCACGCTCGACCACGAGGCGCCGCCGTTCGTGCTCTTCCGATAGTCGGCGTTGCCGAGCGTGTTGAAGGCGGCGAACAGGTTGTTCGTGTTCGTCCGCTGGATCGCGATCGTCGGCTCGCCCTCGTAGCCGATTGACTTCGTGATGTTGACGTTCAGCCCTACGGTCACTGCTCGCGCGCCGACGACGGCGAACACGGCCGCAGCGATGACCCCGAGCCCGCCAACGAGCGTGGCGCGCCTTCCCCCGGCCTTCATTGCCGGATCCTAGTCTTCGCCCTTGCTGGGCGGGTGCGCGACGGCGGTGATCACGAGTATGTCCGCGGTGGGATCCTCATGCTCGCGCAGGCGCTCGGCAAACTCGGCGATCAGGTCGAGGGCGCGTTCGAGCGGCATGCGGACCGTGAGCTGAGCGCTCCGGAAGAGGCCCTGGCTGCCGTAGTCCGCCCAGCCGCGCTGGACCTGGTCCAGCATCGCTGCCCGGATGTCCGAGGACAGCCCGGAGGTGAGGAGCTCCGGCTTGATCCGGACGGTTCGGGCGACGGCGCGGTACGGCTTCTCCCGGCCACCGTCACCCTCCGCGCGCTCGATCAAGCCGGCCCGGAGAAGCATGCGCACGTGGAAGTGGAGGTGCCCCGGGTCGACCCCGAGGCGCTCGGCGAGCTCGCGATTCGTCAGCGGCCGCTCGTCGGCCGCGCCGAGTGTTTCGAGTACGCGGAGTCGCAGCGGATGGCCCAGAGCCTTCAGCTGGTCGGGCCGGTCGACGACGAGGACATCCCGCGGCGGGTCGCCGGCGCCCATGGGAGCTATTAAAACCGGCTTGCGGCAGCTGCGTCGAGGATTGCCACCGTCGTCCCGGCCTCGCTGCGGACCAGGCTTGCCGGAGTACCCGGGTCCGGAGGGTCCCGGAAGGCGCGTCGGGCGGCGTCCGCTTTGTCCGCCCCGGCGACCAGGAAGACGATTTCGAGGGCGGCCGTGAGTGTCGGGATCGTCAGCGTAATGCGGGGAACCAGCGGCTCGAGGCCGGGCTCGGCCGCGACGGTGTGCCGGCGGCGCTCCTCCAATGCCGGCGCGTGCGGAAACAGCGAGGCCGTGTGTCCATCGGGGCCGATGCCGAGCAGAACGAGGGCGAGCGTCACTCCATCGACCTCGCGGTCGTACTCGTCGGCGGCCGCGTCGGCCCCGAGCTCGCCGCGGATGCGGTGCACCTCCGGCGGGCGGCTGAGTCGCGAAAGGAGTGCTTCGCGCACGAGCAGGTAGTTCGAGCGCGGATCGTCGGGCGGGACGGCCCGCTCGTCGCCCCACCAGGCGGAAGCACAACTCCAGTCGGGCTCGATCTCGGCCGCCTGCTGATAGGCGCGGCGAGGAGTCGAGCCCCCGGCCAGCGCGATCGCGCCGCCTGCGCTCGCCGCGCGGGCGAGGCGCTCGGCCGCAGCCTGGGCGGCCTCCTCGGCGGTCGGGAAGATCTCGACGTCGACGCTCATACCGCGAAGGGCTGCCGTGGTCGCGGCATGGGAACGAGGCCCTGAGCGAGGCCTCGCAGGAGGTAGACGCTCGCCAGGCCCGCCCATTCCCCGTAGGGCTCGAGGAGCTCATCCGTTTCCCACGCCTCCACACGCCGGCCCCTGAGAGCCGAGCAGAGCTTGACGAGCCCGAGGTCGCGTGCGAGCCCGCGCTCGAACCGGCCGAGGCCCTCGAGGCAGATGACGCCGATCGACCACGGGCCGAGCCCACGTTCGCGCTCCAGGCGTGCAGCCGCCGCGGCCGTCGGCACGGAGCGCAAGCGTTCCAGGTCGAGAGCGGTGCAGAGGCGGTTGAGGGTTGCGGCGCGCCGGGCGTGCAGCCCGTGTCGGCGCAGCTCCGCGGGCGCGAATGCGGCCAGCGTGCGTACATCCGGAGGCGCATGCAGCCCGTCGTCTTCAGGCGCACCGGCGGCCTTGAGGATCACGCGCTCGATCTGCCGCGCACGCCTGCTCTCGATCAGCTGCCCGCACAGCGCTCGCAACAGGGCGTGCGCGACCGTCGCGCAGCGCATCGGCCGCAGTCCCCGGAACGTCCGAACTGCCCCGCCAACGAGTGGGTCGTTCGCGAAGCGCCGCACGAATTCCGAGTGGTCGTCGTCGAGCGCGAGGACGAATCGCATCCGGTCGACGCCGGCGTCGCTTTCCGCCTGGATCCCCACCACGCCGTCCGAGCGCTGCCAGGCAGCGGCGCGTTCGGTAGCGCCGTCGAGCGTCAGCACGCAGCGGACGACGCCCTTGCGAACGATGCGCGTTGCGTCGCTTCGCATCCGCCCCGAAAGGCGGAGCGAGTACGGCCCGCGAGCCCTGAACTCGGCCTCGATCATGCTGCCCGAATATCGCACAGGGGCTGACATGACCCGAACATGGCCGCGCTACCCTCAGCCCGTGGGCATGCGTACGACGTGGGACGTCCTCGCGGGCGCCGACAGCCACGTCTACGTCGGCGACCCCGCCCGGGGCGCTGCCGAGCTCGCGGGTCTGTTCGGTCGCCTCGGGGCCGACCCGCGGGGGGCTCTGTGCGTCGAAGTGGGGTGTGGCCCCGGCCGGATGACGGGCGAGCTCGCAAGGCGGTTCGATCGCGTGCTCGCCCTCGACGTCTCGCCGGCGATGGTCGAACGAGCACGCGCGGCGGTCGCTGAGCCCAACGCCGAGTTTCGCGTCGTGCCGGGGGACCGGCTCACCGGCGTCGAGGACGGGAGCGCGGATCTCGTCGTCTGCTACCTCGTCCTTCAGCACCTGCCGCGCCGCGGGCTCGTTGCGGCATACCTGCGCGAGTTCGCACGCGTTCTCACTGCGGACGGGGAGGCGATCGTGCAGGTGCCCGTGCTCGATTCGGGGTGGAGACCACGGCTCTGGCGCTCGCTGCGAACCGTTTCGGTACCCCTGATGTACGCCCTCTCGCCCCGTCCCGACCGCGCACCGGCGTTGCGCGGAGTGCGTTTGACCGAGCGGGAGCTGGCCCGCGTACTCGTCGACGCGGGGCTGGTCGTGCGCAGCCGCGACGAGGGGCCGGATGCCCCGTACCGCTACAGCCGCGACGTCTTCCTTCGACTCGCGCGCGCGTGAGCGCTCTCGCTCTGGCCCTGTACGGCGTCGCCCTCGCGGGCGCGGCCGTCGTCGTCTGGAGAAGGCCGCTCTTCGCGCTGTACGCCTTCGTGGTCGGCCTGGCCGCGCACAACCTCGTCATGGCGCTGCTCTACGGCGGAGGCGTGCGCGGCAATGCGCTCGAAGCGATCCAGGCCTGGAAGGAGGCATTGCTCGCGGTCGCGCTGGCGCGGGTCTCGTACGACGCAGTGCGCGCGCGTCGCCTGCCGTTTCGACCTGGCTCCGTCGACCTGCTGGCGCTCGGCTTCGGCGCGGTCGTCCTCCTCTACGCGCTGATTCCGCAGGACGTTCTCGGCGGTCATGCCGGCGCGAAGGCCATCCTCTACGGGCTTCGGCACGCTCTCGTCCCTGTCGCCGCGTACTTCCTCGGCCGGGCGCTCGCGCCGACGCCGCGCCAGCTGCGCGCCTTCGGCTGGACGCTGGTCGGGGCCGCCGCGGCCGTCGCGGCCTTCGGGCTGATCGAGGAGTACGCGGTGCCGGTCGAATGGTGGCGCCATTCCGGAGCCGTCGGCTACTTCCGGGATCAGCTCGGCTTCGACTACCACGGGCCTGCAGGGCTCCCCGACAACTTCGCGTTCAACTCGAGCGAAGGGTTGTTCAGGCGGCTGACTTCGACGTACATCAGCCCGCTCGCGACCGCTTTCATGCTGGTGGTGGCGCTGCTGCTCGGCGCAGGGCTCGCGCGCGGCCCGGCGCGCCGGTGGGCGGTGCCGCTGGGCGTTCTCATCGCCGCGGGGCTTCTCTTCACGCTCTCGCGCTCTTCGGTGCTGGCGCTCGCCGTCGGACTGGTCGTTCTCGCGATCGTGCGCCGGCGGGCGGCGCCGCTGGCGGTTGCCGGGGCGACGCTGGCCGCGGGTGTCGGCTTCGCGTTCCTCTTCACGCACGTCGCGCCCAAGACGCATTTCTTCAAGGAAGACCTGGCCTATCAGCGCGAGCACGCCAAGAAGCACGGCGGCCTGCCCGGCGGGAGCGGTGTTCTCTCGGGCGGCGAGCCGTCGCTCAAGAGCCATCTGACCAACCTGCGCGACGGGCTGGAGACGGTCGCGCGTCACCCGCAGGGCTACGGCCCCGGCAACGCCGGCGCGACCGCCGCGCGCTTCGAGGTCCCGCTCAAAGCGGGGGAGTCGAACTACACCGAGATCGGTGTGGAGACCGGTCTGGCCGGGATGCTGCTCTTTGTCGCCTGGAACCTGGCGCTGCTCGCCGGCCTGGTTCGCGCGGCACGCGCCGCCGGAGACGAGACCGTGCGCTGGGCCGCCGGCGGCCTGGCGGCCGCGCTCGCCGCCATCCTCGCGCTGGCGGTGCAGACCGACGCTTACGGCGTCCCGTGGCTCGCGTACTGCGTGTGGTGGCTGGCGGGTGCGCTCCTGCTCCCCGCCGCGGTCCGGGCGGGCGCGGAAGCGCGCACCCCGGCCCCCGCCCGGGCCTAGCCCGTCCCCGCGACCAGCTCCAGGTTCAGCCGCTCGAGCAAGGCGACCAGCCGGTCGCGGTCCTCCGCCCCGAGCTTCGAGAAGGCCGGCGCGAGCACACGCCCCACCTGCTCCCGCCGCGCGTCGACGTAGCGCCGCCCATGCCGGGAGACGTCGATCTGCACGGCACGCCTGTCGCGCTGGTCTTCGACGCGTGCAACGAGGCCGGCGCGCACGAGGGCATCGACGGTGCGGCTCGCGGTCGGAGCCGACACGTCCTGTCGCTCGGCCAGCTCGTGCAGCCGAAGCGGCCCGGCGTCCGCGATCTCGACCAGGGCGAGACGCTGAGTGGCCGTCAGCGCCGTCTGGTCGGACAGGTCTCGCGTCGATCGCACGAGCGCGCCGTAGAGCCTGTTGACCTCCCGGACGAGATCGCCGCTACCCGTCAAAGCACTGAATAAGTTACACGATGAAACAATTGCACAACAAGTGGTAACCTCCCCGGATGAGCGTCGAAGCCGCTCCACGCCGGCACCACAACGTCACACTCGCGGCGCTCGTCCTGGCCGGAACCGCCTACGCGCTCCAGCAGACGATGGTGCTCCCGGCCCTACCCGCCCTCCAGCGCGACCTGCACACGACGACGACCTGGGCGGCCTGGATCTTCACCGGGTTCCTGCTCAGCTCGGCCGTCCTCACGCCGTTGGTCGGCAAGCTCGGCGACCAGCACGGGAAGGAGCGCCTGCTCGCGATCAGCCTCGTCATCTTCCTGGCGGGCTGCATCGGCGCCGCCGCGGCGTGGAACATCTGGTCGCTGATCGGCTTCCGCATCGTGCAGGGCGCCGGGGGAGCGATCTTCCCGCTCGCCTTCGCGATCATCAACGACGAGTTCCCGCGCGAGCGGACGGGCTCGGCGATCGGGATGCTCTCCGCGGTCTTCGGCGCCGCCGGTGGGATCGGTCTACCGCTCTCCGGAGTCGTCGTCGACCACCTCTCTTGGCGCTGGCTCTTCGTCATCGCCGCCCTGGTCGTGCTCGCTGCAACCATTGCCGTCGTCACGCTCGTGCCGGCGTCGCCGATCAAGACGCCGTCACGGCTCGACCTGCCCGGCGCCGCGCTCCTCTCGCTCTTCCTCACCGCGTTCCTGCTCGCGATGAGCGAGGGCTCGCACTGGGGCTGGGCGTCGCCGCGAACGCTGGGCCTGCTCGGGGCTGCCGCCCTCGCATTCGCGCTCTGGATCCCGGTCGAGCTGAGCGTGCCGCAGCCTCTCATCGACCTGCGGATCATGGCGACCCGCACGGTCCTGTTCACCAACGTCACGGCATTCCTCGCGGGCTTCTCGCTCTTCGCCGCGTTCGTGCTCGTTCCACAGTTCGTCCAGGCAGCGCGGGGCGTCGGTGGCTACGGGTTCGGCTCGACGGCCACCGAGGCCGGGCTCTTCCTGTTGCCGGGCTCGATCCTCGGGTTCGTCTCCGGCCCGTTCGGCGGGCGCATCGGCACCCGCTTCGGCTTCAAGGTCCCCCTCGCCGCAGGGATGATCACCGCAACCTGCGGGCTCGCCCTGCTGGCTGAATGGCATGAGTGCCCCTGGCAGGTCGTGCTCGGCATGTGCATCGCCGGCGCGGGAGTTCCGCTGAGCTTCGCGGCGATGGCCAAGATCGTCGTCGACGCGGTGCGGCCGAGCGAGACCGGCATCGCGAGCGGGCTGAACACGGTCATGCGCACGATCGGCGGCGTCGTCGGCGGGCAGATCGCCGCAACCGTGATCGCGTCGCGCACGATCGGGCTCACCTCGACACCGGCGGAATCGGGCTATGCCCTCGCCTTCTGGATTGCCGCCGCCGCCGCGTTCTGCGCGGTCTTCGCCGCATTCGCCGTCACACCGCGGCGGCGCGCTATCGTCGGAGCATGGGAATCGACCCCCGGGTCGACGTCGGCCACGTCCACCTGAAGGTTTCCGACCTCGATCGGGCGCTGGCGTTCTGGCACGGAGTGCTCGGCTTCGACGTTACGAGGCGCCACGGTGACGAGGCCGTCTTCCTCTCGGCGGGCGGTTACCACCATCACATCGGGCTGAACACGTGGGAGAGCCGCGGTGGCTCGCCACCTCCGCCCAACTCGACAGGCCTGTTCCACGTCGCCGTCCGCTACCCCGACCGGGCGGCGCTGGCCACGGCCGTGAAACGCGTGCTCGACGCGGGCGTCCCGCTCACCGGCGCTTCCGATCACGGCGTCAGCGAGGCGATCTACCTGCGCGATCCCGACGACAACGGCGTCGAGCTCTATCGCGACCGGCCGAAGGAGGAATGGCCGGAGGCAGAGGACGGCCAGAGCGTCGGGATGTACACCCGGCCACTGGACGTGCGCGCGCTGGTCGCGGAAACGGGCTAGCTCTCCGGCTCGACGACGAGCGTCAGACCCTCGAGGGCGAGGATCCGTACGCGCCGGCCGGGATCGATCGGCTCCGGACTCACGGTTCGCGCGTTCCAGAGCTCGCCCTTGAACCTGACGCGACCCTCGGGGGTCAGCCGGTCGACGACCTCCGCGAGCTCGCCGATCAGGGCCTCGGCGCCGACCGCAGCCCGGCGCCGCCGCGACCACCGGTACCAGAGGATGCCCTCGGTCGCCTCCAGCGCGGCCCCGGCCGCGACGACCGGCACGTCCCAGGCCCCAGGCAGCACGAACACGGCGAGCAGGACAGCGCCCACGAGCCACATGCCCGTATCCTTCCATTCGATGTCAAAGGGCTATGCCGAAGGACCCGCGACGGAAGAGGCGGAGCGCCGCTCGGAGGAGCTCGAGCGAAGCCGCCTCGACGAGGCAGCCGACTTCCGTTCAGCGGTGTACGGCGCGACTGCCGATAACAGGCAAGCGCACTTCCTCGGCTGGGTAGGTGAGGTCGACCCGGACAAGCTCTTCGCCTCCGGAAAGGCCTGGGGCCTTTCCGTCAGGCGCGTCAACGTCTAGCCTAGGGCCGCCTCCAGGGCAGGAGCTGCGGCCTTCGCGCGGCGTCGGCCTGCGGCGGTGATGCGCACCAGCTGCGCACGCCGGTCGCGCGGATGGGGCAGCCGCTCCGCCTCTCCCCGCTCGAGCAGCCGACCGAGTGCATGCGTGAGCGTCGAGAACGGCACGCCGATCGCCGCTGCGAGCGCGCTCTGCGTGACGGCGTGCTCCTCCGAGGCCAACCGCAGTAGCAACGTCAGCTGCTCACCGTCGACACCGCGGCGCTGCAGTTCCTCGGCGGCCAGCCTCTCGCCCATGTGGCCCGCCGTCCACAGGTCGAGGAAGAAGCCCGCGCCGGCGCTGCTCAATGCGCGATCGTAGTGCTATACCTAGCCTCCCATGGCCAAGGCCGTCGAGCAGATCGACAACGTCGTCATCCGCTTCGCGGGCGACTCCGGCGACGGCATGCAGCTGACCGGGGCGCATTTCACCAACGAGACCGCGATCCTCGGTAACGACCTCTCGACCCTGCCGGACTTCCCGGCGGAGATCCGCGCGCCGGCGGGCTCGCTGCCCGGCGTCTCCGGCTTCCAGATCCACTTCGCCGACCACGACATCCTCACTCCCGGCGACCAGCCGCACGTACTCGTGGCGATGAACCCGGCCGCGCTGCGGACCAACATCCGCGACCTGCCCAAGGGCGGGACGCTGATCGTCAACCGCGACGCCTTCACCGACCGGAACCTCGAGAAGGCGGGCTACACGGCGAACCCGCTCGAGGACGGCTCGGTCGCCGACTACCAGGTGCACGAGGTGCCGTTGACGTCGATGACGCTCGAGGCGCTCAAGGAGGTCGATGTCACGAAGGCCGAGGCCGCGCGCGCGAAGAACATGTTCGCGCTTGGCCTGATGAGCTGGCTCTACACGCGCCCGACCGAGGGCACGATCGCCGCGATCCAGACGAAGTTCGCGAAGCGGCCCGAGATCGTCGAGGCGAACATCCTCGCGTTCAACGCCGGTTACGCCTTCGGCGAGACGACCGAAGGTTTTGCCGTCCAGTACGAGGTCAAGCCGGCCCCGCACCCGCCCGGCCGGTACCGGAACATCACCGGCAACCAGGCGATCGCGCTCGGGCTGGTTGCGGCTTCGGTGCAGAGCAAGCTGCCGATGTTCCTGGGCGCATACCCGATCACGCCCGCCTCGGAGATCCTCGAGACGCTCGCCGGCTACAAGCACTTCGGCATCAGGACGTTCCAGGCCGAAGACGAGATCTCCGCAGCGGGTGCGGCACTCGGCGCCAGCTTCGGCGGAGCGCTGGCGGTGACGACCTCGAGCGGGCCGGGGATCGTGCTCAAGCAGGAGACGATCGGGCTCGGCATCGCGCTCGAGCTGCCGCTCGTGATCCTCGACATCCAGCGCGCCGGGCCGGCGACGGGAATGCCGACGAAGCCGGAGCAGGCCGACCTGCTGAACGTCATGTTCGGGCGGAACTCCGAGTCGCCGGTGCCGGTCGTGGCCGCGGCCACCCCGGGCGGCTGCTTCGACGCAGCGATCGAAGCCTGCCGGATCGCGTTGAAGTACCGCACTCCCGTCTTCTGCCTCTCGGACGCCTACCTCGCCAACGGCTCCGAGCCATGGCTGATCCCGGATCCCGAGAAGCTGCCCGACATCTCCGTCGAGTTCGCCGAGCTGCCGAACGGCGGCGAGTCGGGGTTCCTCCCGTACCTCCGCGATTCCGAGACGCTCGCGCGGCCGTGGGCGATTCCCGGGACGCCGGGCCTGGAGCATCGGATCGGCGGCCTCGAGAAGGCCGACGGGACGGGGAACGTCTCGTACGACCCCGACAACCACGACTTCATGGTGCGCATGCGTCAGCAGAAAGTGGAAGCGATCGCGCGCGACATCCCCGACCTCGAGGTCGACCACCAGGCGGGCGCCGACCTCCTGGTCGTCGGCTGGGGCGGGACGTACGGGCCGATCGCCGCGGCCGTGCGGCGCGTGCGCGCGGCCGGCGGCAAGGTCGCGCAGGCGCACTTCATGCACCTGAACCCGTTCCCCGAGAACACGGGCCATGTGCTCAAGAGCTACGGCAAGGTCCTCGCGCCGGAGATGAACCTCGGCCAGCTCTCGAAGCTCCTGCGCGCCGAGTACCTCGTCGATGTGATCGGCTACAACCGCGTGCGCGGGCTGCCGTTCCGGAGCTCCGAGCTCGCCGAGGCGATCCAGGGGATGCTGTGAACCGGCTCCCGCTGATCGGCGGCTGCACGCTCTCCCCGGACGGGCTCGACCAGCAGCGCGAGCGAGCGCGACGCTCGAGCTCGAGCGTCGCGGACGTCGAGCTGGGGCAGGAGTATCTGGCCGTCCGCTTCGGCCCGGAGGTCGACGACGAGCTGGTGGCGGAGCTCGTCGCGGTCGAGAGCGAGTGCTGCTCGTTCTTCTCGATCCGCTACGACGCCGAGAAGCGCGCGCTCAGGCTGACGGTCGAAGACGAGCAGCGGCGGCCGGCGCTCGCTGCCTTCGCAGGGGCGTTCCGGCACGGGAACGAGCCGTGAGCGAGAACGGGCAGAGCAACGGCGGGGGCGGGCTGATCCAGCTCACCGCCAAGGACTTCAAGACCGACCAGGAGGTGCGCTGGTGCCCGGGCTGCGGGGACTACGCGATCCTCGCGGCCGTGCAGGGCTTCATGCCCGAGCTCGGCATCCAGCGCGAGCGCATGGTCTTCATCTCCGGGATCGGCTGCGCTGCGCGCTTCCCGTACTACATGCAGACGTACGGGATGCACTCGATCCACGGCCGTGCACCCGCGATCGCGACGGGACTGGCGACGTCGCGCCCCGACCTGTCGGTCTGGGTCGTCTCCGGAGACGGCGATGCGCTCTCGATCGGCGGCAACCACCTGATCCACGCGCTCCGCCGGAACGTCAACTTCAAGCTCCTGCTCTTCAACAACGAGATCTACGGGCTGACGAAGGGCCAGTACTCGCCGACCTCGAAGGTCGGGAAGGTGACGAAGTCGACTCCGATGGGCTCGCTCGACTACCCGTTCAACCCGCTGAGCCTGGCGATCGGCGCCGAAGCGACGTTCGTCGCGCGCGCGATCGACACCGACCGCAAGCACCTGACGACGGTGCTGCGCCGCGCCGCCGAGCACAAGGGCACGGCCTTCGTCGAGATCTACCAGAACTGCAACATCTACAACGACGGCGCGTTCGACTTCGTTCGCGAGGAGGAGGAGAACCGTCTCTACCTCGAGCACGGGCAGCCGGTCGGCGATACGGGCCTGGTCCACGATGAGCGAGCCGAGGATCCGGCGCAGGCGTTCGCACTGTCGCGAATCACCTGGGAGACGCATGGGAAGGTGCCGCTCGGTGTGTTCCGGGCCGTGCAGCGGCCGGTGTACGACGAACTGATGGCGGAGCAGCTGGAGGCCGCGGTCGAGAAACGAGGCGTGGGCGACCTGGGCGCGCTCCTCAACGCCGGCGACACCTGGGAAATCGGCTAGCAGCGAATCGGGCGGGGACGTGGGGCCGCTAGGTCCTAGACCCTAGCCGAAAGTCGAGTAGGCCAAGCTGCCCGCCCCGCTTACCATCGGTCACGGGTCAAGGGGGGCCGCTGCGATTCGAGCGAACGTCAAAAGAGGGGTGCGAGTGAGGAGTCGCGCCCGCCTGGTCCTGCTCACGAGCGCATGTTTCGCCTTGCTCCTACTCGTCGCGCCCACGGCGGTCGCCGACAAACCGATCCTGAAGGTGGAGGACGCGGTCGTGGAGGCGACCGGCCCGAGCGGGGCCGCGGTCACGTACAAGATCACGGCGACGGACGACAACGGTCCGCCGACGGTCACGTGCCAGCCGGCGGACGGCAGCACCTTCCCGCTCGGCAAAACCCAGGCCAAATGCACCGCGGTCGACACGGTCACGGGTCAGTCGGCGACCGCCACGTTCCAGGTCACCGTCCGCGACACGACGCCGCCGACCATTACCGTTCCGAGCGGCGCGACCGCCGAGGCGACCGGGCCTTCGGGCGCGACGGTGACCTATTCCACCTCCGCGTTCGACACCGTGAGCGGCGCCTTGACGCCGAGCTGCGACAAGCCCTCCGGCAGCAGCTTCGCTCTCGGCCAGACCACCGTAACGTGCACGGCGACAGACGCGGCCGGACGTACGGCCAGCGCCGCGTTTGCCGTCACGGTCAAGGACACGACGCCTCCGGTCGTCATCGTGCCGGGAGACGTCAGCGCCGAGGCGACGGGGTCCTCGGGCGCGACGGTTACCTATGCCGGCGTCTCCGCATCGGACGCCGTCAGCGGGGCTCTCACGCCGACCTGCGATCGGGCCTCCGGGAGCACGTTCCCGCTCGGATCGACGACGGTGAGCTGCAGCGCGAGCGACGGGTCCGGCAACAAAGGGAGCGCCGGCTTCACCGTCACCGTCAAGGATACGAAGCCGCCGACGATCACCGTCCCAAGCGGCATCACGGCCGAGGCGACCGGTCCGTCAGGCGCTTCAGCTACCTACGCCGTGAGCGCTACGGACACCGTCAGCGGGAGCCTGACGCCGAGCTGCGACAGGTCTTCCGGGAGCACGTTCCCGGTCGGGGCGACGACGGTGAGCTGCACGGCAACCGATGGCTCCGGCAACAGCGCTAGCGCCACCTTCATCGTCACCGTCAAGGACACGAAGCCGCCGACGATCACCGTACCGAGCGGCGTCACGGCCGAAGCGACCGAGGCCGCGGGCGCCCAGGTCACCTATACCGTGAGTGCCAAAGACACGGTCAGCGGGAGCGTGACACCGAGGTGCGATAGGGCCTCCGGGAGCAAGTTCCCACTTGGCGTGACCACGGTGAGCTGCACGGCGACCGACGCTTCCGGCAACAGCGCGAGCGCGAGCTTCAAGGTGACCGTGCAGGACACGAAGCCGCCGACGCTCACCGTCCCGAGTGGCGTCACCGCCGAGGCGACCAACGCTTCGGGCGCCGTCGTCAACTACACCGTGACCGGGACGGACGCCGTCAGCGGCACCGTGACGCCGAGCTGCGACAAGGCGTCCGGCAGCGTCTTCCCGCTGGGAACGACGACCGTCAAGTGCAAGGCGACCGACGGCGCCGGCAACAGTGCGAGCGAGAGTTTCGGGGTGACGGTCAAGGACACGACGCCGCCGGCCTTCAAAACCCTGCCGGGGGATGTCGTCGCGGAAGCGGTCGATTCGGGCGGGTCGACGGTCACGTACGCGGGCGCAACCGCCGTGGACGCCGTAGACGGAGCGATCCTACCGAGCTGTGCGCCGGCCTCGGGCTCGAAGTTCCCGATCGGGACCACGACCGTGAGCTGCCGCGCCACGGACTCGCGCGGCAATTCGCGCTCCGCATCGTTCTTCGTCGCCGTCGTCGACACGACTCCCCCGGTGCTGACGGTGCCCGGGCCGATTACGGTCTCCTCGCAGGGCGGCGAGAGCGTGGCGACGAGCGCAGCCGCGATCGCCGCCTTCCTGGGCGGCGCAACGGCGCGTGACATCATCGACGGCGCGCTGCCGGTGACGAACGACGCGCAGGCCGTCTTCGGTCTCGGGACGACGACGGTGACCTTCGCCGCCACGGACAAGGCCGGGAACTCGGTCACCTCGAGGTCGACCGTCACGGTCGTGAAGGAAGCGGTACCGCCCACGGCGCCGCTCGACCGGACGCCGCCCGATGACGTCCGCGGCCTTCGAGCGAGGGCGGGAGTCGGAAACGTCACGCTGAACTGGCAACGGCCGGGTGCCCCCGACTTCGATCACGTCGTCATCCTGCGCTCGACGCGAACGTCGACCGAGCGGCCGGTCTATACGGGGGCTTCGCTCCGGTACGTCGACCGCTCCCTTACAGGGGGCGTCGACTATCGCTACGTCGTGGTCACCTACGATCACGCGGGGAACCGCTCGGCCGGGGTGGCTGCCCTGGCCGCGCCGAAAGCTCTGATGCTGCTCAGCCCCGCCGACGGTGCGCGGCTGACCCGGCCGCCGCTCCTGCGGTGGGTGCACGTCGAGGGCGCCTCGTACTACAACGTGCAGCTATTGCTCGGCAACGTGAAGGTGCTGAGCGCATGGCTCACGGCGACCCAGCTGCAGCTTTCGTCCAGATGGGTCTACGCCGGCCGCCACCGGCGGCTCGCGCAGGGGTTCTATCGCTGGTACGTCTTCCCCGGCTTCGGGCCGCGCTCGGCGAACAAGTACGGCCCGACGCTTGGCGGAAGCACGTTCTGGGTCGTCGCAGGGAAGTAGTGTGAGCTCTCGACCTGGGCCGCGGCTTCGTGGATTCGTCGTGGGGTCTCGGATCGGCGTCGCCGTGGCGTGCGTGGCAGTGGTCGGTTACGCCTGCTCGCAGGCGCTTGCCGAGGACCCTCCGCCCCCGACGGATCCGACGGTGACGGCGCCGCCGCCGGTGACGGCGACCGGGCCGGTAACGACCGTTTCCTCGCCCCCGCCGCCTCCGCCCCCGCCCGTGAAGCCCGACCCCGCGCCGCCGCCGGCGCGAAAGGCGGTGGTCGTCCCGAAGCCGCGCCTCGCACCGGCGGCCCCGCCCGCTCGACCCCAGGCCGCGCGTCCGACTCCCTCTCCGTCCCCGCCGCCTCCTCCTGCTGCGCCGCCCTACCGGCCGCCTGCCCAATCCTCGTATGTGCCGCCCGCGAGTGCGCCGTTGCCGTCGGCCCGCGTCCGGCCGAAGCCGAAAGCGCGGCCGCACCGGCGGCTGCCGGTCGCCAAGGCGCGGCCCGCGCCCTTCCGCGCGGCCAAGCTGCCGCCGCGGTCGAAACCGGCACGCGCGGCGGCTACGACGGCCGCAGTTCGCCAGCGGGCGAGACGGAACCCCGGGAATGCGGTCGCGGCAGGCCCGGCCGTGGCGCTCGGGACGACCGACAAAGGACGAGCGAGCTACACGCTGATCCTCCTGGGCCTCCTTGGCGCGACCACTGTCCTGGTCGGGCTCGTCGGGGCGCGCCGTGCACTCGGTGGCGCGCCGGCGACGATCGAAGTGCCGCGCCGGCGTCCCGCTCCTGTTCTGCCTCCTCGCCCAGCTCGTGCTCCGGCGCCGCCTGCGACCGCGCCGGCGCGTGCCCCTGATCCGCCCCCGGCCTCGCTTCCGGTGCCGGCTCCGCTGCCGGCACCGCCTTCGCTCCCGGCACCACCCAGCCGGCCTGAGGAAGGGACCTGGGAAACGTGCGAGATCACCTGGTGGCGCGGCTACGTCAAGTCCGACTTCTACGCCACCGCGACGACAGCGGACGGTTACCCGACAGACGTGGCGAGGTCGCCCGCTTTCAAGTGGCGGGGCACGGACGAACCGCCGTCGACCGACGCGATCGGCGCTGCGCATGCCGCGCTCGTCGACAAGCTCCTGGATCAGGGTTGGGAAGAGTGCGATGTGGGCGACGCCTGGTATCGGCGGCGCTATCGCCGGAGCCTCGAGGGTCCGGCCGAGGCGTAGTCGCAGCAGAGATCGGCAGCCTCGGCTGCGCCGAGAGGACGTCGTTGCGCGCGCTCGGGCGGTGCGGCAGGCTACCGGTGTGGTTCCCGAAGCGCCGCTCGAATCGACCGAACACGGACTCGTTCCTCACGGGGAGGGCTGGTTCGTCCTCAATGCGCGTGAGGCGCGCTGGCGCCCCGGCGAGGGGCGAGGCGCCTACTGCGTTTTCGAGGGTGAGCCAGAGTTTTCGCAGTTGGGGATCCATCTCGTCGCCCTCGCGCCGGGCGAGCCGATGGCCATGTACCACTGGGAGGCCGATCAGGAGGACTTCCTCGTGCTCGCCGGAGAGGCGCTGCTGATCGTCGAGGGCGAGGAGCGCCCGCTCCGGCAATGGGACTTCGTGCATTGCCCTGAGGGGACGAAGCATGTGATCGTGGGGGCCGGGGACGCGCCCTGTCTGGTGCTCGCGGTCGGGGCCCGCGACCGCTCGACCGGCCCGGACTGGGGCGGTTACACCATCGACGAGGCCGCGCTGCGCCACGGCGCCGGCGTCGAGCACGAGACGACCGATCCTGAGCAGGCATACGCGCGCTTCTCCCCGCGCCAACCAGCTCGGTACCGCGAGGGCTGGCTTCCCGAGTAGCTGTTCTCCGACGACCGTCACAATCGGTGTGTGCAGGCATTCGGGTGGCCGCGACTTTTGCTTCCTCTCCACCGACCTCGCCAACCCGACATCGAATTCCATCTATCGGCGGATCGGCTACAGACCGGTCACCGAGGTCGAAGAGTGGACGTTCGAGTAGTACCGCCTCATTCGAGCGTCTGAGCGACTGCGCGCCGCAGCACGACCGAGAACCACCTGTCGAAGTCCGGGCGTGCTTCCCCCGGCAGGTGGTCTCGCTGCCGTGCCCAGGCGAACGTGTGGCCGAACGTGCCCACACGGATCGCGAGCGCGAACGCGTCCTCGAGACCGCGACCCCACGGCTCCAGATACGCGTCGCGGAGTCGCGTGAACCAGGGATCGCTCGGCGGCAGCTTGTTCACCTCCTCGAGGAACCGGAAGGTGACGACGAGCGACGCGAAGGTGGAGATCGACGCGTCGCACCAGGCCGCTGCGTGCACCTTGACAGTGTCAGGAAGGATGCGGGACACTGCTCGTAACGAAGGTGACTTATCCGGACTAGCGGCGTCGACGGTGAGATCGTGGTTTCCAAGGCGGAGTTGGGCTGCGGATGAGGCTTTGGCTGGGGATAGGGGTGGCGGTTGCCGCGGTTGCTGCGACTGGCGCGTTCGGTGGCTCGGGCGGGCGGCTGCTCGAGGGCAACGGCGCGTCAGCTCGTTGAACAGCACCGCCTGAACAGTTTCCTGTTGCCAAACCCGGTCGCCCAGGTGCTCTGCGGTGCGTTCACTGGTCCAGGTAGTGAAGCGATGGCGATCACGATCTATGCACCCACGTGCTGGCCGATCCAGCGCTGGGCGGTGTTCAGTTTCACGCGCGGCGTATGGAAGCTCGTCCTGGATCAGCCCACGTACCTTGATCCTCCTCTGGTTGCGATTGGGTCCGATATCCGGGAGACGACAGACGTGCACCGGACAGGCGACCCACGCTGCATCCCTAGCGGTGGCTCTCGTGCGCGCCTCTGGCATTGGAACGGAGCACGCCTCGTTGCCGGCCCCTGGAAGCAGGTAACGCCTCCGACGTCGTCAGTGACGAACGATCGTTTCAAGACGCCTTCCGGGAACATCGTCTGCGAGTACTTCTTTAACTTCCAGCAGACACCCGGCACCCGCCCGGAGTCGGTCATTCGATGTGGGATCCACAGCGGACTCAAGCCTCCGCCACCTCTCCGACCGTGCCGGGAGGGCGACTACACGGACAAGTTCGTCGGTCTGAGTACTACGGGCAGCGTGTTCGTGCAGGCGTGTGCGGGCGACCCCGGCCCGTTCGTCGGGGAAGGCAGCACGCGGGTGCTTGCCTACGGCAAGACGTGGAGCGGCGGTGGCCTGCGCTGCTCGTCCGCGGCCACCGGTTTGACCTGCCGCAACACGAGCGGCCACGGGTTCTCCCTCAACCGTGAGCGCTGGCGCTCGTTCTAGCGCCGCATCGCGACCCGTCCAGGACACCCGACGATCCGCGGCCCAGGGCGCCAAGATTTTACGGGCCCATGACGTGAACCGGATGTGCGTCGCACATTGGCGCTCTAGCCTCGACCGGTCACTCGAAGCTGGGAGGTACTGCATGCTCAAACGAATCGCCTTGATCACACTGACCGGGCTGGCCCTCGCTGCCCCGGCGGCACTGGCGGCCAACCCCGCGCACATCGAGGCGCGGATCGCCAACGCCGAGAAGCGGTTTGCCGCAGTCTGTGAGGCGACTCCGCCGAAGGCCAACTGTCACGCACTGGCGGCAAAGATCGTCGCCGGCATGGACAGGATCGAGGCCCGACTCGGCGAGCGCATTGCCAAGATCGAGCACAGGTGCGGCACGGCATCGACGGCCAAGGGCTGCCACGACGCCGCTGACCGGCTGGCCAAGCTGAAGGAGCTGAACGCCCGCGCCGAGGCCCTCGAGGCCAAGGCCCGCGGCATCTAACCGCGATCGGCCGTGGCGTGACGGCTTCCCCCGTGACGCCGCGGCCCGCTCGCCCTAGGTGGTACTCGTCGACCAGTCCGGCCTTGATCGCCTGGGCGGCGATGTCGGGACCGCCCACGCTGATGTCACGTCCCGCTGCCGCTTTCATCTGCCGGACTGCTTCAGCATCAAAGTCTCGCTCGATCCGTGTCCTGGCGCTGGATACCGTCTCCAGCATCCTGGAGTAAACGATCTTGTCGGCCGCCTGCCAGATCTCCGCGAAGTCCTGGATGACGGGCGCCAAAGAGCAGGCGAGTAATCCGCAGAGGAGCCAGCTGCCGCTGCGCGGTGTCCCGCAGACGAAGTACGACGAGTGCGGCGTTGTCGGCGTCTCGGGAAGCTGAGGGTTGAGCACCCATTTTGCGTAGTCGTTGATCGGTGCACCCACCGCGGAAGATGATGCCGAAGAGCGCGATTTACTGGGGTAGCAGCGACCTGGGGCCAGTGCTCGTAGTCCCTAGACGCTTGAGCCTCTCAACCGGTAAAGCACGTGCGGACGCAGCAGGCCGGAGCTCACCGAGGGATGATCGAAGTCATCGGCACCGTCGTGCGTCATGCCGATGCGCTCCATCACTTTTCGCGAGCGCTCGTTGACGGCGGACGTGAACGACACGATCTCGTCGAGACCCAACTCGTCGAAGCCGAAGGCGACGACTTCACGAGCGGCCTCGGTCGCATACCCCTGACCCCACTGGTCGCGGGCGAGCCGCCATCCCACCTCGACCGCCGGCGTGAAGTGGGCCTCGAAATGTGGAACCGCGAGACCGACGAAGCCGATGAACGCTGCGTCGCCGACCGCCTCGACCGCCCACAGCCCCCAGCCGCGCTCCGCGATCAGCGCCTGCGCGCGCTCGGCGAGGGCGTCACTTTGCTCGCGGTCGAGAGTGGCGGGGAAGAAGCGCATCACGTCAGGATCGGCGTTGAGGGCCGCAAACGGCTCCAGGTCCTCGTCTCGCCATTGCCTGAGCACGAAGCGCGACGTGCCTAGCTGAGTCATGGCGGGCGATCGTACTTCTCCGCCGCCGGATGGAAGCAAGGGGCGAACGAGCTCATCTGGGCCAGCGATTGCGAATGTCACCTGACGAGCCGCCTGGTAAATCGTGCGCGCTTAGGAAAATCGTCTTCAGGGCTCGGCGAACGTCGGGCCAAGCGGGATCAGCTTCTCGAGCTCGTCGAGCGAGTCCGTGAGATCGACGTTTGGACCACCCGCGTTCTCTCGCACATGGCGGGCGTTCCGGCTTCCGGCGATGGCGGCGGTAACGCCGGGTTGCTGAAGGACCCACGCGATCGCGACCTGAGCCACCGTTACACCGAGGCGAGCCGCGATTGGGCGTGACGCGCGCAGCCCAATACTGCACCGGGATCGGCAATCGAAAAGTGCACCACCCGCGGCGCCGCTGATCGCGTCCGCCTCGTCTTCGAGGCTCGCTTGGTCGGTGTTGTCGAGCGAGGGGTGCGGAGGTGCGGAGCGCG
>JBBRYK010000010.1:0-54909 GCA_038237665.1 Gaiellales bacterium
CAACCCCAGAAGCCCGAGTCGGCGTCGGGGTGCTCGACGATCCGCTTCGGCATCACGCGCAGGGAGTTGATCCGGTGGCCGAGCACGCCGAACATCGCTGGCATCAGGGTGACCGCTGCGAGAACCGAGACCGCCGGGATCAGCATGCCGCCCAATCCGATCGAGCGGATCACTGGGACGGGGATGATCACCATCGAGAACAACCCGATCGCCACGGTCGAGCCGGAGACGATCACCGACCGCCCGGCGTGCTTGACGGTCTCGACCACGGCGGTCTCCACGTCCTCGCCGTGGGCGAGCTCTTCGCGGAAGCGGAAGATCATCAGCAGCGCATAGTCGATCGCTACGCCCAGGCCGACGAGGGCGACCAGGAACTGGACGATGATCGAGACCGGTGTGATGTAGGTGAGCAGCCAGACGAGCGTGAAGGTGTTCAGGATCGAGGCGACGGCGACCATGATCGGCATCGCTACACCTGGCAGCGTCCCGAAGACGAAGAGCAGGATGATCAACGCGCCCGCCCCGCCGATCATCGCCTCGGTGAGTACGCTCGGTCCGTTGGAGCCGCCCTGCGAGTCGTAGAGGGCGTCGCGCCCGGTGAGGTTGGCGGTCACTCCCGCCGGAACGGCGTGTTTCAGCGCGTCGCGAACCTCTCCCGCTCGCGAGTCCGTATTGAATCCCGGCTTGCCCGGCGGGTAGAAGGTCGCAAAGGTCGTGTGCCGGTCCTTGGAGACGTAGGCGCTCGATCCGGTGGTGAAGTACGAGCTCGTCCGGAAGGCGGGGAACTGCGCCGCCACCCGCGCCAGGGCCTGCTTCAGGCCCGGCACCTTCGTCACGTCGCCGGTCGCGTGGAGGACGGCGATGTGGGGGGGCTGCGCGCCCGTGCCGAAGATCTTCAGCGCGCGCTGGTTCGCCTCGTAGGCCGAGTAGCCCGGGATCGAGAACTGCTCGAGCCACCGCTTGGAGACCTGGTTGGCCGAGAAGGCCCCAAGGAGCGTCAGCACGAGCCAAACGGCGAGGACGCGCTTGCGGTGCGCCAGGACGAAGCGTGCCAGCCCCTCCATCATCGACCACGACGCTACCGAAAACACTAGGGGCGATGTGGAGACGAACTGGTTACACTGACCCGGTGCCGCAGGTCTGGGAGTTTGTCTTCCTGATGCTGATCCTGAAGCTCCCGATCCTGTACCTCTGCTGTGTCGTGTACTGGGCGATCAAGTCGGAACCCCGCCCGCCCGAGTACGCCGTCATGCCGGCTCGGCTGGAGCCGGAGCCACGCGCGCCCTGGACGCGTCCAGCGCGACGGAGGTCGAGGCCGAGGGGGCCACACGGCTCGCCGCTTCGGGGCTACCGGCGGACCGCGCGAGTCAGCGCCGGGTTCTAGATGGCGGCTCGGGAGGGCACCGATCGGCAGAGCCCGGCCGACGCAGTCGCGGGTCTCCTGTCCGCGGCCGCTCTCTTCACGGCCGTGATCGCCGTCGCCTACCGCCCGGTTCGCGTGGCTCCGTTCGCGATCGTCGTGGCACTGGTCGCCGCGGGCATGAGCGAGCGGCACGGCAAGCTGGCACAGGCCGCGGTCGTGATCTCGACCGTGTGCTTCGTCGCCGGGATGATCATCGCCGTGGTGACGCGGAACCCGCTCTTCTAGGGACTCCGCTCCAGGGGTCGAACCTCCTGGTAGAACGAAGCCGATGAGCGAACACGAACACGACGTCGACGGCCTGAACTCCGGCTATGCCCGCGCGCTGCTCGAGGAGTACCTCGAGAACCCCGACGCGGTCCCGACCGAGTGGCGGACGCTCTTCGAGAGTGGGGACAGCGACCTCGTGGCCGCGCATCCGGGCCTGAAGAGACTGCTCGAGGTTCTCGGCGACGGGAACGGCTCGGAGGCTGGAGCGACAGCCGCCTCTGCGCCCGCGGCGCCTGCGCCGCCCACTGCGGTCGACGACGACGAGCTCCTGGGTGCGGTGGCTGCGGCGATGGCGCTCGTCAAGGCGCATCGAATGCACGGCCATCTCGCCGCGAGACTCGACCCGCTCGGGTCGGAGCCCGTTGGAGACCCGGCGCTCGAGCCCGAGCGTCTCCAGCCGCGGCTGACGCCCGAGCTCCAGGCTCGGGTTCCGGCCGGTGTGCTCCGGACCTATGTTCCCGGTGAGACCCTGGCCGATGTGCTCCCGCGGCTGCAGGAGGCCTACACGGGCACGCTCGCCTACGAGCTCGAGCACATCGCCGACCACGAGCAACGGGTCTGGCTCCGGCAGGTGATCGAGTCAGGCAAATACCGCACCCCGCTGGCCCCCGAGGAGAAGCGGGCTCTGCTCGAGCGCCTGACCGAGGTCGAAGGGCTGGAGCGGTACCTCCAGCGCGCGTTCCTCGGCCAGAAGCAGTTCTCGATCGAAGGGCTCGACGTGACGGTGCCGGTGCTGGACGAGGCGATCCGGCTCGCCGCCGAGTCCGGCGCGCACGAGGTCGCGATCGGTATGGCCCACCGTGGACGGCTGAACGTCCTCGCGCACATCATCGGCCGGCCGTACGACTCGATCCTGCGAGAGTTCGAGGGCGAGAAGACCTACGAGGCCGTGGTCGCCGACCCCGAAGGCGGCACCGGTGACGTCAAGTACCACCTCGGCGCCCGTGGGTCACGCTCCACTCCCGCCGGCCAGGTCACGGTCACGCTGGCGGCCAACCCGAGCCACCTCGAGGCGGTCAACCCGGTCGTCGAGGGCTACACCCGCGCCCGGCAAACCGATCGCGGAACACGCGAGGGCCTTCACGACCCCACCGTTGCGATGCCGGTGCTGATCCACGGCGACGCGTCCTTCGCCGGGCAGGGAGTCGTCGCCGAGACGCTCAACCTCGACGGGATCGACGGCTACTCGACGGGCGGGACGCTGCACGTGATCGCGAACAACCAGGTGGGCTTCACGACCGACCCGAGCGAGGGTCGCTCCACGCGGTATGCCAGCGACCTGGCCAAGGGGTTCGACATTCCGATCATCCACGTGAACGCCGACGACCCCGAGGCGTCGATCTCGGCGGTCCGGCTCGCCATGGCCTTCCGTCGCCGGTTCGGGTCGGACATGCTGATCGACGTCGTCGGGTACAGGCGGCACGGCCACAACGAGCAGGACGAAGCCGCCTATACGCAGCCGCTGATGGCGGCGGCGATCGCCGCCCATCCCTCGGTCCGCGAGCTCTACGCCGGGCGGCTCGCAGCGGAAGGCGTCGTCTCGCCCGAGGAGTCGCAGGCACTCGTCGAGCGGACGACGGCTGCGATCCGCGCGGCGCACGAAGCGCTCAAGGCTTCGTTCGGCGAACGCATCCCCGCGAAGAGCCGGCCCGAGCGCGTCCCTTCCGGGGGAGGCGACTCCGGGGTCGTGACCGCGGTCGCCGCCGACCGGCTCCGAGACCTGAACGAGGAGCTGCTGACCGTGCCGGAGGGCTTCACCGTCCACCCGAAGCTGGCCAAGCAGCTCGAGCGCCGCGTGCAGGCGATCGACGAAGGCGGGATCGACTGGGGCCAGGCGGAGGCACTTTCACTCGGCAGCCTGCTCATCGAAGGCATACCGGTCCGGCTGACCGGCCAGGACACCGAGCGCGGGACGTTCTCGCAACGGCACATGGTCCTGCACGACGCCAGCACGGGCGAGGAGTACGCCCCCATCAAGCATCTCGAGGAGGCCGCCGCCTCGATGGAGGTCTACAACTCGCCGCTGTCGGAGGTCGGGGCACTCGGTTTCGAATACGGCTACTCGATCGCCGCCGACGAGGCGCTCGTGCTCTGGGAGGCGCAGTTCGGCGACTTCGTCAACGGCGCCCAGGTGATCGTCGACCAGTTCATCGTCGCGGGCCTCTCGAAGTGGAAGCAGACCACGCGGCTGACCCTGCTCCTCCCGCACGGCTACGAGGGCAACGGGCCCGAGCATTCGAGCGCCCGCCTCGAGCGGTTCCTCCAGCTCGCTGCGCAGGAGAACATCCGCATCGCCAACCCGACGACGTCGGCTCAGTACTTCCACCTGCTCCGGCGCCAGGCGCTCGACGCCAGTGCGCGACCCCTCGTCGTGATGACGCCGAAGGGGCTGCTCCGGCTTCGTGACGCCGCGACGACGCTGACCGAGCTGAGCGAGGGCTCGTTCCGACCTGTCCTCGACGACCCGAGCGCCGATCACGACGTCGTCCGGCGGCTGATTCTCTGCTCGGGGAAGGTCTACTACGACATCGCCGGCCACGAGCTACGCGCCGCGGCGAGCTGGATCGCGGTCGGCCGGGTGGAGCAGTTGTACCCCTACCCGACGGCGGCCGTCGCCGAGGTCCTCGCGTCGTACCCGCACCTCGAGGAGGTCGTCTGGGCTCAGGAGGAGCCGCAGAACATGGGCGCCTGGCGGGCGACCCGCCACCGGCTCGAGGAGGCGCTGCCCCAGGGCGTTCGCCTGCACTACGTCGGCCGGCCCTGGCGCGCGAGCCCGAGCGAGGGCTACCCCACGGCACACCTGCGCGAGCAGGACCGCATCGTGCGCGAGGCGCTCGCGCCCGCCGGTTAGCTGCGCTTCGCGCGGCGCTTGGCCGCGTATTTCACGGCCTTCGCGGCGACCTTCGGGCCATGCTTGCCCACCTGCTTGAGAATGCGCTTGCGCTGCTTGGGCGGTAGGCGGCGCCACAGCCGCCACGCCGAAACGGCGAGGCCTGCCGTGCCTAGACGCGGAACGACGCGGGGCATGGCCGAATTCTAGTGGCGACCCTGGTGCTCGCCGCGGTTGCCCTGACCGGACTGCCCATCGCTGCCCTCGTCACGGCGCTTGCCCTGCCCGTTTCCGCGCTGCTGGTCGCCTTCTGGAGGCTGGCCGCCGGAGGAGCTCTCCTGCTGTTGTTGCTGTTGCTGTTGCTGTTGCTGCTGCTGCTGCTGCTCGTGCGCGCGTGCCTGCTCTTGGGCGCGAGCGTGCTCCTGCCTCGCGGCCTCACGCGCCCGACGCTGTCGTTCGCGTTCCGCCGCGCTCTGCGCGTTCCCTCGAGACTGGGTCTGTGGCTCCTGCGGCTGCTGTGGCGCGACCGATACGGCGACGACCCGACGGCTCGGAGGCGGCGGTGGCGGAGGAGGAGGTGGCGGTGGCGGTGGGGGAGTGGGCGTCGGGGGTGTCGGTGTCGGGACAGGTGGCGGCTGCGGCGCCGGCCCGGGAGCGGGACGCGGGGTGCGGACACGGTGCCCCGCGAGCTTGCCGCCTCGCAGAACCGCGAGCACCGCGGTCGGGGGCGCGGTCGGAGCCGGGCCGAGCCGCCGCGAGCGGGGCACCGGCGCCGTGCCACGCGGTGGAACCCGCCGCGTGACGGTGGCGCGAGGCTTTGCCGCCAGCTTCCCGCCCCGGAGCGGGGCGACGACCGCGTGGACGATGCGGGTTCGCTCGGGCGGCGGAGCAGTCACGCGGCGAGCGTGATCCGACCCCCCACCGTTGATGAGGACTATGGGAACGACGGCTGCCGCCGCAACGGCGGCAAGCGCAGCTAGACCCTCTAACGCTCGGCCTGACGTCGGCCTCATGGAAGTCCCCCGACTCGCCGAAGAATCACAACAGCTGGATGCAGTCTAACCTGGTAGAGGACGTTGAACCGGATCAGCAGCTTCAAGGTCAAGCTCGTTGTCTACTTCGTCGTGCTGGCGCTCGTGCCGCTCACCGCGGCCTTCTACGGGTTCAGCTCGGTGAACCGGCGGAGCGAGGAACGCCGGGTCGATGCCCGTGTCCAGGCGGGTCTGCGAGCGGCCCTGACCGCCTACGAAGACGTGCTGGCGAACGCTCAGCGACAGGCGACGGCGCTCGCCCGGGAGAGTCGCGTACAGGAGGCGCTGCGCACAGGCGACCGCGTCGCGCTCGAGCGAATCCAGCGCACCGCCCCTGGCGACGTCCGCCTGATTCGGAACGCGCGGCTCAGGGTTCCGCCGCTGACCACTGCCCGCTCGGTCGACGTCTACGCGGGTGGGCGGCTGCTGGGTCAGGTCTCCGTCGTCGTCCACTTCGACGGCGGCCTCGTGCGACACCTGAGCGAGCGCTCGGGCCTCGAGCCGGTCGACCGGCTCGTCGCCGTCCGGAAGGGCCGCATCCTGCTCGGCTGGCAGCAGCTTCGAGGGGCCCCGCTCAGGGCGCCGACGGGCCATACCGCGATCCTCGACGTCGGCGGAACCGAGTACCGCGCCCTCGCTGCCGAGCCCCTCTCCGAGCCGAAGGCCCTCTCCTTCGTCGTGCTCTCGCCCCAAAGCCTCGCCTCGAACGCGGCCTCGTCGACGGAGCATCGGCTGATGACCGCGCTCCTGATCGCGCTCCTGTTGATCGCGCTCGTCGCCTACGTCCTCAGCCGCTCGGTGGTCAGCCGGCTGCGCCACCTGGCGAACGCGGCGACCGCGATCGCCGGCGGGCGCCTCTCGCAGCGCGTCCCCGTCCAGGGCCGTGACGAATTTGCCGCTCTGGGCCGCTCGTTCAACCAGATGGCCACACAGCTCGAAGCCCGGGTCGACGAGCTCGAGACGGCGCGCGGGCGCCTGCGGGACGCGATCGCTCGCTTCGGCGAGGCGCTCGAAGCGACGCATGATCCTGAGAACCTCCGCGAGGTGATCGTCGAGAGCGCCGTCGAGGCGACCGGCGCCACCGGCGGTGTGCTCGAGAGCGAGGGCTTCCGCGTGACAGCCGGAGACCCGGGAAACTCCCATGGCCCTGACGAGCGGCTGTCCTTCAGCCTGACCACCGGCGGGAACAGCTTCGGCCGCCTCGTACTGAACGGGCCGGCGTTCAGCTCCGACGCCCGCGAGCTGGCGGGCTCGCTCGCAGGCCAGGCTGTGATCGCACTCGAGAACGCGCGCCTGCATGCGATCGTCGAGCAGCAGGCGCTACTGGACGGGCTCACAGGTCTGGCAAACCGGCGCCGGAGCGACGAGATGCTGCACCTGGAGCTCTCCCGCGCCGCGCGTCTTCGCGCTCCGCTCGCCTTCGTCCTCCTCGACCTCGATCGCTTCAAGTCGATCAACGACCAGTTCGGTCACCCGGCCGGCGACGCGGTGTTGAGCGAGGTCGCGGCTCTCCTCGCCGAGACCGTCCGTGAGATCGACGTCGCCAGCCGCTGGGGCGGCGAAGAGTTCGCGCTGATCCTCCCGGGCACAGACCTCGAGGGCGGCCTCCAGCTCGCCGAACGCCTCCGGGCTGCGCTCGGAGCGCGACCGGTCCGGGTGGCGGCGGAGACCGAGATCCTCGTGACCGCGAGCTTCGGCGTGGCTGCGTTCCCCGACCACGAGACCGAGCAGGGGCTCTTCGCGGCGGCCGACGCGGCGCTGTTCGAGGCGAAGCGTTCGGGCCGGAACCGGGTCGTCTCCGACGCCGATGTCCGGCGGACCGCCTCGTCAGAGTCTGGCAAAACCTCATAGATCCGTTACAATTCGGCGCCGCAAGGCCCCGTCCCCTACTCGGAGGTACCTATGCCGGTCGAGACGTCGTCGATCTTCACGCAGGTCATTCAGGAACACCTCGAGCTCAAGCGCCGCAACTCCGAGCTTGACGGGAAGATGCCGATCGACCGGTACAAGCTCGAGGACACCTTTTCGAACCACCCGCTCTTCAAATCGGAGGAGCAGGCGAGGCTCGAGGAGACGGTGGACGGAGCGCAGCACGAGCGCGTCCGCTCGACCGTGCTGCAGTGGCCCGGCGAGGACAGCGTCCAGGTCGTCCTCCCCAACGGCCAGGAGCCTCAGGAGGACTCGAGCCTCTGGGGCCGCTCGCGCGACTTCGACTGGGGAGACTAGAACTCGCCGGCCCTCGGGCCGGGCCGCTCAGGACGACGTGGAGCGCCAGGCGGCGAACGCCTGCCGCAGCTCCCGCTCGGCCTCCGGCGTGACGTGCTCCGGCTCGAGCCTGCCGACGAGCCGGATCGTCTCCCGCATCTGATCCAGGTAGATGCCGCAGCCGCGGCATCGACCCACGTGCTCCTCGAAGCGGGCCCGCGCCTCCGCGGGCAGGGCGTCCTCGAAGTAGTCGGTCACGAGCTCGACGAGCTCCTGGCAGCTGAGTGCTTGGGCGGTGGTCAACGCACGTCCTCGCTGAGGTACTCCTCGAACGCCCGGCGGACCTTCGACCGCGCGCGGTGGAGCAGTACTCGCTGATTGGTCTCGCTCAGCTCGAGAGCGTTACGGACCTCCTCCGAGCTCCAGCCCTCGATGTCGCGCAGGCTGATCACTGCTCGTTGGGTCGCGGGCAGGGCGGCGATCGCCGCCTCGAGACGCTCGCGCGTCTCGAGGCTCTCCAGCCGTCTTTCCGGCTGCTCGTCCCACGAGGCCGGAGGTGAGGCCCAGTGGCCCGGCCAGGACGAGTCGTCGCTGTCCCGGAACCGATCGGCCGGGACCGCGGATTCGGGGACGGCACCGGGGTTCTGGAGTGAGGAGAAGGGGATCGTGCGACCCTCCCGGACAGCGCGCGTCTTGGCCGTGTTGGCGAGGATGCGAAAGAGCCAGGTCTTGAACGAGGAGCGGCCCTCGAAGCGGTCGATGCCGCGCAGCACCGCGACCCATGTGTCCCCGACGACCTCCTCGGCGACCGAGCGGTTGGAGACCCAGATCTGGGCGACCCGTAGCAGCGAGCCGTGGTACCGGTCGACGACGGCCATGAAGGCCTCCTCGTCGCCCGAGCGAAGCGCCTCGAGCTCGCGGAACTCCGCCGGGTCGATCACTGTTCTCGGCTCTGCATGAAAGGCTTGCTGTAACGAACGTGGGCTGGCTTCGGACAGTCTCCCGGAACGCACGAACGGAGGTCGGCGGATGGGCTCTGAACATTTCGATTTGATCGTTCTCGGCAGCGGCTCTGCCGCGCGCGACGCCGCGGCCAGGGCGGCGCGCGAGCACGGAGCGCGCGTGGCGATGGTCGAGCGCGAGCGCTGGGGCGGCAGCTGCCCGAACGTGGCCTGCCGCCCGACGAAGGCATATCTGGTCGCCACCGACCTCATGCACGACATCAACGAGCTCGCGCCGTGGATGGGCATCGAGGTCTCGGAGGCGCGGCCGAACCTGGAACGCATCCGCGACTGGAAGCGCTCGCTGCAGCGTCCCCAGGAGAGCTGGGTGGAAGTGCTGCGGTCGGCCGGGTACGAGCTCGTGCAGGGCGAGGCCCGTTTCGTCGACAGCCACACCGTCCGCGTCGGCGACCGAGAGCTGACGGGCGACCGCATCCTGATCGCCACCGGCTCGAGGACGGCTGTGCCTCCGATCGAGGGCATCGACGAGATCGACTGGATCGATCACGTTTCCGCCCTGGAGCTGACCGAGCTGCCCGAGTCGCTGATCGTCCTCGGCGGCGGCCCGGTGGGGCTCGAGTTCGGCCAGATGTTCGCTCGCTTCGGCAGCCGGGTGACGATCGTGAACGGCGGCCCGCACATGGCCGCCCGCTCGGACCAGCGGGCCGCCGAGGAGCTGCAGCGGGCGCTCGAGGCCGAGGGCATCGAATTGATCCACAACTCCCGGGCTCGGGTCGTCAGTCCAGACGGCGACGGTGTCGTCGTGACGCTCGATCCCGACGGCCAGGAGCTGCGCGCCGCCCGGCTTCTGCTCGCCTCGGGACGCGCGCTGAACATCGAAGAGCTCGATCTGGACGCAGCCGGGGTCGAGTACACGCCGCGCGCGATCAGGGTCGACGAGCACGTCCGTACCTCTCAGGAGGGCATCTGGGCCGCCGGTGACGTCACCGGCATCCTCTTCACGCCGATCGCCCAGTACCAGGCGCGGATCGCCGTCGACGACATGTTCGGCGCGAACGGCCGCGCGGCCGAGTACGACTATCTGCCGACGGCGATCTTCACCGACCCCGAGCTCGCAGACGTGGGGCTGACCGAGGCCGAGGCGAAGAAGCAGGGCTACGACGTCGCCGCGGTCGTCCATCCGCTCCAGAACCTCACCCGGGCCCAGTACACGCGTTCCAAGCACGGTCTCTTCAAGATCGTGTTCGACCGCGCGACGAGGCGCACGCTCGGCGTCCACGTCGTCTCGCGAGCCGCGAGCGACATCGTCCAGGGCCTGGCCCTCGCCCTCAAGCTGGGCGCCACCGTCGACGACCTCGCGTTCGCGCACCACATCTATCCGAGCTACGCCGAGGGGGTCAAGGCGGCCGCGGAACGTGCGCTGACGATCTCGGCAACCGCCTAGCACCCGCGGGGGACGCAGGCGAGAGAAGCCCGCTTGGCGAGAAAGGTGGGGGAGGCAGGGGCCGCACCCCCTCCTCCCCCCCTGCAGTACGGAGCAGGAGGGCGGGGTCGGGGGATCCCACCCTCCCACTCTTTGGGGGACAAGCCACGGAGACTTTCGAGACAAAGCCGGGCCGCACACCGGCTCCGCTCGCGGTCGGTCCAGCTGCCGTCGTGGGCCGTTTCCCCGCTTGCGAGCACGCTTGCGCCGCCGGCCGAAGGGCCGGCTACGCGGCTACGGCGGGGCTAGCCGGGTTGTTCGAGGAGGAGCAGTGCCGCCGGCGTCGGGCGCTGGCGGCCACGTCGCAAGACCGCGCTCAGCTGCGGAGCCGCCAGAATCAGGGCGGCCAGGAGCGCAGCGAGGAGGTCGAACAGGAGGGCCCCGCCACTTCCTGGCGGCAGGACGACAAAGCTTTGAGAGCCGTCTCGGGACGGCGGGGCCGGCGGGATCCGCGCGGGCGCATGAGTCTTGACCGGTCGGGTCGCAGTCGTGAGTGCTTTGATCAGGCTCGCCGGAATGGTCTCCGTCGAGGAACTCGTCGCCACACACGGGCCGCCCGCCAGGGTCGGGCGTTGCCCGCCGAGGGCGACGGCGCTGCGCTTCGGTGCGGCCCGATTCGGTCCTCGCCGCGCGGTGGTGGGACGCGCGGCTCGAGCGGCAACGGGGCTCGCCGTGCCCCGCTGGAGTGTCACCCGCCGGAACGCTTTCGACGTCGACCTGCTTTCGTCGCTCGAGGCTTGGCCGGGGGGCACGGTGCCCGTGGCCGGCGGGGAAGCCTCGGGCGGCTCCGGGCCGTTCTCCTGCGGAGCCGAAGCCGGCGGGCTTGCCGGCGCCTTGGGTTGCGCGGCCGGAGGCTGCTTCGGCGCCGTCAGCACCGGGTTGGGAGGCGCTGCGACCGGGGGAGCTGGAACGCTCGGCGGCGGCGTGATGCTCGAGGTCTCAGGGACAGGGGGCACGACGGCCTGAGCCGGCGACGGCACGGCTGGCACCGCCGGGACGGCAGGTGGCGTGGCGGCCGGGGGCACCGCCGGCACGGCTGGAGCTGCCGGGACGGCGGGCGGCGTTGCGGCCGGAAGTGGCGGGACGGCAGGCGGCGCCGGGACGGCAGGCGGCGCCGGGACGGCGGGCGGCAGCGGCGGTACGAGATCGGCGGCGCGCGCGGTCCCGCCCCACGCCGCCAGGATGCCGACGCCGATCAGAAGTGCTCGAGCGCTGCGCGTGCGGATGCGCACCAGACCGGTTCTTGCCTCGAATGCGCGAATCCAAACCCGGATCAGGTTCCGGAAGCCTCTGCGTTCCGCAGTCCGTACAACGCCCACAGCGACATGACGAGCGGGAGCGCGAGCGCGACGGCGAACGCCGTGACGACGTCCGACGGCTTGCCGGCGATGAAGCCGCGGCCCGTCTCGAGCAGGAGGGTGATCGGGTTCGCACGTGCGACCCCGTGGATCCAGCCCTTGAGCAGGTCGAGCGGCACGTACACCGGCGAGAAGAAGAGCAGGAGGAACACCGGCGTCTGCATCAGCGGCCCGGCCTGGATCGTCCGGAAGCGCATGGCGACGCCACACGCCCAGAGCAGGCCTGCCGCATTCACGAGCAGGGCCAGCCCGAAGAGGCCGAACAGGTCGACGCCGGAGCCCCCGACCCGCATCCCGACACCGAACGCGATCGAGGTGAGGATCGCGGCCGTGATCAGCCAGCGCGCTACCGCGGCAAGCCCGTAGCCGGCGATGATCCCGCTCCGGTGCGGAGCTGCGAGGAGCAGCCGTCGGGCGAAGCCGTACTCGAAGTCGCGCGCGATTCCGAAACCCGTGAACACGCCGCCGAACGCGGCCGACTGAAGCAGCACGAAGACGAACTGGAACGCCGTGTAGCCCTGAGGAAAATTGAAGTGCGGCAGGTGGCTGACGCTCGAGAGCCCTCCCGCGAAGGCGGTGAAGTTCATCAGCGGGAAGAAGATGCCCGGAAGCAGCAGGTTCCGGTTGTGCAGGACGTTGTGGATCGTCCGCCAGCCGACGGCGAGCGCGACGGAGCGAAAACTCGAGCGGCTCACGTTCGCTCCAGCCGCACGCGAAGGGCCCAGCTCGACGCGGCCAGGGCGGCAGTTCCTAGGGCGGCCGCGACCGCGAAGGCCAGCCCGAGCGCCTGGCCGTTCCAGCCCTCGATGATCAGGCTGCGGATGCCCTCGATCAGGTAGGAGACCGGATTCGCCGTCGCCACGTCGCGGAACCAGCGCACCTCGATCAGGTTCCGGGGGAGATAGAACGACGAGATCAGCAGGAAGACGAAGAGGAGCGGGAAGAGCCCCTGGATCGCCTCGCCCGATCCTGTTCGGAGCGCCATCAACGCGCCCACCGCGCCGAAGGCGAGCGCGATCGTGACCGACAGAACTAGGATCACGAGGATGCCGGCCGGGCCCGACTTGAAGTCGACGCCGATGGCGAAGCCCACCGAGATGTAGACGATCGCCTGGAAGAGGGCGACAACGGCGACTCCGGCGAGCTGGCCGGCGATCAGCGCTGCGCCGCGCATGGGCGTCAGCGAGAGGCGGTTGAGGAATCCGGTCTGGATGTCCCGGGCCAGGTCCGTTCCCGCGTTCATCGTCGCGAAGAGCGCACCCTGCATGAACGGAACGGCGAGCGCGAACGCGGCGTAGTAGCGCGTCGGGAAGCCCGGCAGATGCGTCGCCGCCTCGAGGCCTCCCGAGTTCACCGCCAGAAGCCCGAGCGGGAAGATGACGGGCGCGATCACGTTTGCGGGCTGGCGCAGGGTTCGGACGACCGACCGGCGGCCGAGCTCCAGGACCTGCGCGGCGAAAGCCTTCAAGCCGGGACGGGCTCGGGCTCGTCGGCAGGCTCGGGGTCGGCTCCCTCCAGATGGCGCCCGGTCTTGGCCAGGAACACGTCGTCGAGGCTGGGCGCGTGCAGCTGAAGGTTCGCGACGCGTAGACCCTCCGCGTCGAAGGCGCGCACGATCTCGACGAGGCCGTCCAGCCCTTCGCGCAGCCGCACGGCGACGCTTGTCGGCGATCCGCCGACGGGCTCACCGAAGCGGTTCAGGATCGCTGCCAGGCGATCGCGCTGCTCGGGGTCGGCGGGGACCGCCTCGACGCTCGGGCGGCCGATCTCGGCCTTCAGCCCGGCGGGCGTCCCCTCGGCGACGATGCGTCCGTGGTCGATGATTCCGACGCGGTCGGCGAGGACGTCCGCCTCCTCGAGGTACTGGGTGGTCAGGAAGACCGTCACGCCCTCTTCCTTCGCCAGCCGGCCGACCTCCTGCCAGAGGGCGCTTCGGCTCTGCGGATCGAGCCCGGTCGTCGGCTCGTCGAGGAAGAGGATTCGCGGCCTGTGCACGAGCGCCAGAGCCAGGTCGAGACGGCGCTTCATCCCGCCCGAATAGGTTCGGACCTTGCGGTCTGCGGCGAGGCTGAGCCCGACGCGGTCGAGCAACTCGCCGGTGCGCGAGCGCCGTTCGGAGCGCGGGAGGCCGTGGAGCGAGATCTGGAGCCGAAGGTGCTCGCGGCCACTCAGCAGCGGATCGAGCGCGGCCTCCTGGAGCGCCGCGCCGATCGCGGTGCGAACCTGGGGGCCCTGCTTGACGATGTCGAAGCCTGCGACCCAGGCCTGGCCCGCGGTTGGAGGCAGTAGCGTCGTCAGCATGTGGACGGTCGTCGACTTCCCCGCCCCGTTCGGTCCGAGGAAACCGTAGATCTCGCCGGGCGCCACCTGGAGGTCGATCCCGGCCACCGCGTGAACCTTCTTGAACTCGCGGACGAGGCCCTGTGCTTCGATCCCGTGCTCGCGCGCGCTCATGCCCCGAGCCTAGCGAGAGGCCCCGAGAAGACTTAGGCGTCGATGATGTTGACGCGGGTGCCGATGTAGACGTGCTCGAACAGCCACTCGGCGTCCGGGATGTGCATGCGGATGCACCCGTGTGACGCCGAGTACCCGATCGAGGCGTCGTCGGGCGTCCCGTGCATGCCCACGCCCGAGGCGCTGAGGCCCATCCAGCGGGTGCCGAGCGGATTACCCGGGCCGGGAGGGATCGGCTTCGCGCCGACCGCCCACGGCGACGCCGGCGGGAACCACCACGGCCAGCGCTGCATGTCGACGATCGTGAACGAGCCGGTCGGCGTCGGATAGGCCGACTGGCCGGTGGCGACGGTGAACACGCGCCACGGCCGCATTCCCTTGTAGATGAAGAGCTTGTTCGAGAGGCGGCGGATGACGATCTGCGGCTGCTTGAGGTCGGTCCGTAGCCGCGCGGGCTCGACCGGCGAGGTCGTGACCTGGATCGGCACACGCCGCTGGCGGATCAGGTTGCGCATGATCCGGTCGACGAGAGCGGCCTTGTCGACCTGCCGGCCGTAGCGGGCCGGGCTGATGTACGGCTTGAGGCCGCGCAGCCCCAGGTCCTTGGCGTTCACCGCGGGCTTGAAGAAACGGTAGGCAAGGTGATCGACGTAGTCCTGCACCAGCCGCCGGTCGAGGCGGATGGGCAGTTGCAGCTTGCTGCCGCCCTTGGTCTGAAGCGCTCGATTGACCGCGAGCCGGAACGCTGCCCCGCCGGTGAGCTGCCCGGCTGAGATCTCCCAGTGCTCGCTGCCGTAGGCGAAGCGGATCGGGCGGTAGAAACGGCGGTAGAGCAGCTTTTGCGCGAGATCGGGCCGCATCCCGCTGACGTTGATGCCCGACACCCGGACATCGTCGGGCACGAGCACAGGTGGCAACGCGGCACCGCTGACCGCGGGTCCGAGGATCGCCGCTATCGCGACGAACAAAACGAGATGGATCTTCAAGGGGCGGGTATCTGGGTGTCGGCGGGCGCCGCCTCGAATTGTTGCACGGCGGGACGATGGAGCCTAGCGGCGACGGACGTGGACCGTACGATTTCGGTGTGAGCGCGAAACGCGACGTCGCGGTCGTCCTCTCGGGCGGCGGAATGAACGGGATGCTGATGGAGCTCGGGTTTCTGAAGCGCCTGCGCCAGTCCGAGCTTTGGCCGCGGATCGCGGTCTTCTTCGGCACGTCGGCCGGTGCGCTCGGCTCGACGATGGGCGCCCTCGACCGGATCGGCGATCTCGAGGAGTTCCTCTACGGACTGCGCGCGGAGGAGACGTTTCGGCCGCATAGCATCTGGCGCCTGCCGCTGCTGGGCACGCACGGGTACGCGCTGCCGGCCACCATCGCGGAGCGGCTCGGCGATCCGCTCGAGCTCGCGGCCGCGGTGATCGACGCCGAGCCGGAGGTGGTCGTCTTCGCCACCGACGTCACGCAGGACGCGCGCGACGGGGGCTCTCCCGAGCACCCCTTCGAGCTCGTGTACTCGTCGCGGACCTCGTCGCCCGACGAGCTGGCGCGCGGGGTGCTGGCGTCGGCCGCGGTCAGTGCTCTGGTGCTTCCGGTCACCGTCGGCGACCGCGTGGCGACCGACGGCAGCTGGGTGCGCAACTTCCCGCTGCTTGCCGCGTACGACCGCCCCGAGATCGAGTTGATCGTCGCGTTTCGGTACGAGCCGCGCTACCCGATGCTCGGAAGCGGCTCGCTCGCCTCCGCGGCCGCGCGTCTGAGCCGCTATTCGCGGCTGCCGGCGGCTCGGGCGCTCGTCACCGAGCTGCAGGAGGCGGCCGAGCGCGAGGAGCGTGGTGAGCCGGCGCATCTCGCCGACACGATCGTCCGGCTGTCGCGCGTGGCAATCGGACGGAACACCGCGATCGAGCAGCTGACCGCCCGCGATCGCGAGCAGGCGGTGCGCGAGCTGCACGCGCTGCGCGCCGACGTGCGGGCGCTGATCGAGCAGACGGGCATGCGCGGGCGGCAAAGGGAGCGCCTGGCGGCGGCCGTCGAAGAGCGCTTCGCCGCCTTTCGCTTCCCCGCCGGGCACGACCGGATCGTCCCGCGCATCACCGTCGCCGGGACGTCGGGTGACGTCCACCTCGATTCCGGCTGGCGAAAGCAGCGCCCGTGGACCGACGAGGCGAAGCGCGCCCTGATCGAGAAGGGTCATTCGCTCGCCGACAGGGAGTTCCGCCTCGCCGGCATCTCGGGCTCCGCCGCGCTCGCTGTCTAGGTCGCCGTATACGTCACCGTGACGCTGGCCTGAACCTCCTGGCTGCCGGCCTCGATCGGCGTCGAGTCGGCTGCAGCCTTCAGGTCGACCGGGCGGACCGGAGGCTCGCTGGTCTCGGAGACGGAGGCCGCGCGGCCGAGGGTGAGCCCTGACGCTACCGCGATCGTCTCGGCCTTCGCTCGCGCGTCGGCGAGAGCGGCCTCGAGCGCCTTGCGGTAGAGCGCGCTCTGATCGGCGCGGTTGAGCGCGGGGCCGTTCACCTGGTTCGCGCCTGCAGCGACGGCCTTGTCGATCAATGCGCCCGCGTCACCGAGCTTGCGGAGGGTCACGCCCACGGTGTTGGAGGCCGAGTAGCCGATCACCGATGAGCCGTTGTCCGAGTAGATCGGGCTCAAGGAAACCTGCTGGGTCTGGATGTCGCGGCCGTCGATGCCGCTGCCGCGGATCGCGGCGATCACTCTCCGCAGCTCGGTGCCGTTAGCCGTGAGCGCCTCGGATGCGGTCTTCCCCCGGGTCTCGACGCCGAAGGAGAACTGGGCCCGGTCGGGGACGACGGTGATGCTGCCGCTGCCCTCCACCGAGATCGACCGGTCGGGCTCGGCAGCACTGGAAGCGGCGCTCAGGCCGCCCACTCCCGCGAGGGCGAGGACGCCGGCGGCGGCGAGGCCGGCAAGGGCGATCTTGGCAAGGCGCATGGAAGGACTCCTTGGTCGAGGTCGTCCTTCCTACGCCGCCGAGCACCGTCTCGTCACAGGCCCGGTGCCAGGCACGGTGCCAGGCACCGTGAGCGGCAAAGCGTTTGCCGAAGCTCTACGGCGTTTCGCTACGAGGCGATGCGATCGAGCGCGTCGATCATGCCGGGCAGACGTCCAGGCGGATCGCCCGGCTCGTTCTCTACGCCGCCGGGCTCGATGACGAGGCGATCGACGCGCAGCTCGAGCGCTGGTGCGCCCGCTGCGGCGAGCGCTACGTCGAGCTGCTGGCGGGAGCCTCGACGGCCGGCTGGCGGGTGCGGCCCGGCTCGGCCGAAGCGCTCGAGGCGCTTCAGGAGCGGGGTACGCTGCTCGCGCTCCTGACCGGCAATCCCGAGCCGGTCGCCCGCGCGCGCATGGAGCGGCTCGGCCTGGCCCGCTTCTTCCCCGCGGGGCAGGGCGGCTTCGGCTGCGACGGGGAGACCCGAGCCGAGCTGATCGAGCTCGCCCGCCGGCGTGCCGGCGGCTGGCCGGCCGACCGGACCGTTGAGGTCGGGGACACCTCCCGCGACGTCGAAACCGCTCATGCCGCCGGCGTTCGGTCGATCGTGATCGACTCGGGCGGGGTCGACCGCACCTGCCTCGCCTCGGCCGACGCCGTCGTCGAGACGATGGACGAGCTGCTCGGCGCGCTCGAGCGCTGCGTCTAGCCCGCTGCCTCCGCTTCCTCGTCGAGCGTCGCGACCGCGCGGGCGTAGATCGCCTCCGCATCGGCCTCGGAGTCGCCGACGGCCGTGAGCCCGACCCGGCCCAGCTCGCCGAGCGCACTCATCATGTGGAAGACGACCCCCGTCTGCCGGGCATCGTCGAAGTGGAGCCCGTGCCGGACGACGATGTCGAACAGGTCGTCGGGGGTGAAGCGCCGGTAGAGCGGGTTCTCGACGTGGTCGGACGCGACGAAGCACTTCTCCTGTCCGTTCGGCGCGGTGAAGACCGCCCGGTCGGAGTCGTAGGTGCCGTCGGTGAGGAACTGGAGCGTGAGGAACGGGTGCGTCGTCCCGCCCTTGCGCAGGTTGAGCTCGATCGCGTACGGCTCCCAGCCACCCTCCGGCTTCCGCACGGTCACGAAGTCGATCGCGAACCTGCCGATCACGCCCTCTCGCGCGAGGCGCTCGCCCAGCTTCGCCGCCTCGCGCGTGATCGCGACCGCGTACGCCGGGTCGGCCGGGAATCGGCAGCCGAGGTAGCTCTGGCCGCTGGGGCCGCCGAGCATCTGATCGTGCGTCGAGAGGATCTCGACCTTGCCCAGCGGCGTCACTCGCATCTGGACGCTCGGGCTGCGGAACTCCTCGCCCGAGATGCGCTCTTCGACGATGCCGCCCCGCTCACCGAGCTTCCGCACGTACGTGTCGTACGTGACGCTCTCCAGCTCGAACGCCATCGCCTGCACGCGCTCCATGAGCGCCTCGAGCTCGCCGGGGGATCCTGGCGCCGGCAGGTCGCCAAGGTCCACGAGCGCGTTGCCTTCCCCGGACACACCCTCGTTCAGCTTGACGAGGACCTGCGCCAGCGACGGCTTCTCCGCCCGCAGCCCCGCGATGGCGTCGACGACCTCGTCGGCCGAGCGCAGGTTCTCGAGCCCCACCGGATGCGCGACACCCTCCTCGGCGAAGAGCCGGCGGCAGCCGCTCTTCGTCCCGAGCGGGAAGTGCCTCGGATCGGCGCCGTACATCGGGATGCCGAGCTGAACCGCCAGGTCGCGCTCCGACTCGGTCGTGTTGTAGGGCACGAGGTGCGCGCGCTCGGGGTCCGGAATGAGGCTCCGGATCTTCTCGAGCAGGCGCGGCCGCTCGAGCAGCTTCTCGGTCAGGGGTCGTGCCGAGCCGTCCAGCGGGCTGGGCAGGTGCAGCCGCGGGCGCGCGTGGCTCGGAATCACGCCGGGAATCAGGTCGAGGTAGTAGTCGATCACGTTCGGCAGGAGCTGCTGGGAGGTGACGTAGACGAGCCGGGCTCGCGGCTGGCGCAGCAGGAGCAGCAGGAAGAGGAAGCGCTCCTCGTAGATCTGCATCTCGGCGCCCGTGACCGCGGTGTCGATCGAGATCGAGGGGACGACCACGATCGTCTGCTCGTCCTGGCTCAGGCGCTCGATCGAGCGCCAGAGCGGGACGAGCTTCGCCTGGAGCTCGTCGAAGCGGCGCTCGGCCGCCTCGGGTGGGGCAAGGGTCTCGGTCATGGGGAGACCCTAAACCGGACTGCTAGGCGGCGGCGACCGGCGCCGGCTCGGCCTCGAGCGCCGGGCTCGACCCGCCCGGCAGCCGCACGACGAAGGTCGTGCCGCGGCCGAGCTCGCTCCGCACCTCGATCGAGCCGTCCATGGCGGCGATCAGCTCCTTGACGATCGCGAGCCCGAGGCCGGTGCCGACCGTGCGGCCGTCCTTGCTCGCCTTGTCGTAGAGGTAGAAGCGCTCGAACGCGCGGTCGACATCCTGAGCGGGCAGCCCGTGGCCGGTGTCCGTCACCGTGATGCGGCCCGGCTCGGCGACGACCTGAACGCGGCCGCCTGCGGGGGTCGAGCGCAGGGCGTTCTCGACCAGGTTCGACACGACCTGAACGACACGGTCGAGGTCGGCTTGCGCGGGCGCACCGTCGGAGGCCACCGCCTCGAGGTCGACGCCAAAAGCCCGCGCCTGGCCCTCGTAGCGGCGAACCGCTTCCCGCGCCGCGTCCCCGAGATCGAGAGGCTGTCGCCCCACGGTGAACTCGCTCCGGTTCATGCGCGCGAGGTCGAGCAGGTCGCGAACGAGACGCTCCAGGCGCCCCGACTCGAGGCGGATCGTGTCCGCCGCTTCGTCGACCGTGACGACGCCCTCCTTGAGCGCCTCGGCATACCCGCGGATCGCCGTCAGCGGCGTCTTCAGCTCGTGGCTGACCGAGAGCAGGAACCTCTGCTCGGCCTCCTTGGCCTTCGCGAGCTGCACTGCCATGTCGTTGAAGGACTCGGCGAGCAGGACGAGCTCGGCGGAGCCGCCGAGCGGAATCGGGTCCGGGGAGCTCCCGGCGGCGAGGCTCTGCGCCGCGTAGGCCACCCGCCGCACCGGCCGCGAGATCGCCCGTGCGGAGATGAACGAGCCGATGCCCGCCAGGCTGGCGCCGACGAGCCCGGCGATCAGCAGGCCCTGGAGGAACGGCCACCAGTCCGCCGTCTTCAGCGTCGCGGGCCGGAGGAGCACGAACCCCTTGTTCTGCACGAGCCGCGCCGCGAAGAGGTATGTCTTCCCGTCGACCGTGACGTGCCCCTGGACCGGCCGTCCCTGGCGCACGACCGCGCGTTCGTCGTCGCTCAGGTATGGCGAGGTCTTGCGCAGCACGACGGGCACGATGCGCTCGTCCTGCTTGTCGAGGAACGACTTCAGCGGCCCGAGGCGGGCGAAGGGAAGAAGAGCCGTTCTCTCTCGCTGGGCGAGCAGGTCGGCCTGATGGCCGAGGTCGGCGAGGTTGGCACGCTCGACCGAACGGCGGGTGAGGACGAGCCCGATCCCCAGCGTGAGCCCGACGGAGAGGACGACGATGAGCGCGATCGCGACAAAGAGCCGCGTCCGTAACGTTGGATAGGACCGGCCGGTTCTCGTCACGCCGGGATTGCTTTGTACCCTGCCCCTCGGACGGTTCTGATCACCGATGGCCGTCCGAGCTTCCGTCGCAACTGGCCGACGTGGACGTCGACGGTTCTCGTCCCGCCGGGGTACGTCGTGCCCCAGGCGCGGTCGAGCAGCGTGTCGCGCGAGAGCACGATGCCGGGGTTCTCGAGCAGGCAGGTGAGGAGATCGAACTCCTTCGCAGTCAGCTCGACGGGCTCCCCTGCGACCGAGACCTCGCGTCCCTGAAGGTCGACGACGATGTCGCCGAGCGTGAGGATCGGGTCACGCGGGGCCGGTTCGGCGCGGCGGAGAATCGCCTTCACGCGCGCGACGAGCTCCCGCGGAGAGAAGGGCTTCGTGATGTAGTCGTCGGCCCCGAGCTCGAGGCCGACGACGCGGTCCGGCTCCTCGTCGCGCGCGGTCACGATCAGGATCGGCACGGACGAACGGGCGCGAATCTGGCGGCAGACCTCGAAGCCGTCCATGCCGGGGAGGCCGATGTCGAGCACGACGATGCGCACCGAATGGCGGACGAGCTCCACCAGGGCCTCCTCGCCCGATCGCACCCAGACCACGCCGTAGCCGTCGCGGCTCAGGTAGCTGCGAATCAGTGAGCCGATCGAGTGTTCGTCCTCGACGATCAGCACCGTCCCGCCGACGGCGCGGTTGCCCGATTGGCGGAGTTGCGAGAGGACCTCGACGCTCATTTCGTGCCCGCGGCTCGCGGTCCCTCCGCCACCACCTGGGCTGCCGGCGCCGATCCGTCGCGAATGGCGGTGACGAGCATGCCGCGCCTGAGGGCGGTGAGCGGGGCCGGCTGACGGTTGACCGTCACCTCGGCCGTCGGTGAGACGGGTACGACCTGGATCGTCCCATCGGCCTCGCGCAGCTCGAGACTGCCGTTTCGCGGCAGGCTCTTGAGCTTGCCGCGGTCGATCCGGAAGTCGTGGATCTGCCCATCGACCAACAGCACGGCTTCGGCTCGCACCATGCGCGGGCCGAAGAAGAAGTCGCCCAGCCGACCCGGGGCGATCCGGCCGGAGGCGAACGCGCCTGCCCCGACGAGCAGCAGCATGAGCATGCCTCCCAGCACCATCCACCGGATCCGCTGAACCATGGCCCGAATCATCGGTCGCGAACGTGAGGACGCAATGCGGCCCGGGTAATGGCCTCGTAAAGCGGGGGTTCTTGCAACTCGCTTACGCACGTCGTACCGGTGTTTTACCGCGAACAGACGGCGGCCTGACGTCGGCCTCCCAGGATTCGTCCGCAATCGGAACCAACCACAGGAGGCAAGACGATGCGTTCCAGGTGCTTCATTCGGCTCCTCCTCGTCGCCCTCGCGCTGGCGCTTGCGGCCACCGCGTCCGCCGCGTTGATCAAGGGTACGAGAGGCGATGACCAGCTCGTCGGGACGCCGGCGGCGGACCAGATCTACGGCCTGGCCGGCGACGACCAGATTCGCGGCAAGGACGGGGACGACGAGATCCACGGCGGGCCGGGCGCGGACACGCTGTACGCCGGCCGCGGCGTCGACCATCTCTACGGCGGCCATGGCGACGATACGCTCTGGGCCGTTGCCAAGGATGGCAATGTCGATTTCCTCGACTGCGGCCCGGGAGGAGACGTCGCGCACATCCGCGAGGGTGAACGGAGCGTCGTCACCAACTGCGAGCACGTGATCGTGGAGTCCGACGCCACGACGCCGACGTCCGAGCCCGGCGACTGACCCGGAGCCCGACCGGCTGCGAGCCTGCGGGGCGCCCTCGGCGCCCCGCAGGCTCGCCTATTTCAGATCGAAGTACGCGACGTGAAATCTGTCGACGCCTGCGACGCCGTCGCCGATCTCTTCGGCGAGGCTCGTGCGTAGCTCCCGAGCCTCGTCCTCGCTCGCGCGCATCGCCGCCTCGCTCTCCCAGAGCGTCAGCGTCCACGCTTTACCGTGCTCCCAGTCGACGAGGCCGATCGTGCCCTTGTAGCCGGGAATCTGACTCACCGCCGGCACGACGCTCGACCGCGCATAGCGCACGCCTTCCTCGAGCTGCTCGGGGGGGCCGTGAAACTCGCTGGCGCGGGCGTACATCAGTCCGATCCTCCCTCTGGCGTGCTTCCGACTACGTACTAGATGCTACAACGTCAGACGCACCCTACTCCGGCGGGGCGGCGATGTACACGTGCACGGCGAGCGGGTCGAACGTGTCGACGAAGTTGCCGTCGCCCGAAGCGACCTGCCTGCCCTCGTCCAGCACCTGCAGCGTCCGGCCTGCGAGCCCGGGCACGCGAACGGTGGCCTGCACCTGCGCGTAGCCGGCGTTGACGGCGATCACGTAGACGGCGTTCCCGTTCACGCGGGCGCCTACCTTGACCAGGTTCTGGTCCGAGTCGGCCGGAATCGCAGGGGCGACGAGCGCCGGCCCGAGTGAGGCGACGTCGCGGGCGACGTCGGCGATCGCCTGGCCGATGCTCGTCGACCAGACGGCCGGGAAGTAGCCGAGCCCGTGAGCGCCGCCGGCGATCGCCAGCCACGACTCGGCGAGGACCGTGGCGGGCGTGACGGCGGTCGCACCGCCGGGGCAGCGCCATTCGGCTGCCTCGATCCACTGGAAGGTGGGGCGGGGGGCGGCGAGCTGGGCGAGCTCCTGCTGTGACATGTACACGTCGGCCATGCGCTCGGGCCGGCACCACTCCTGTAGCGGATAGAGGTCGAAGCCGACCACGTCCGACTTGGCGATGAACCCGGGATAATCGACAGCCCAGGGGAGCGGCGCGGCCCACGAGTAGAAGTGGTTCGTCAAGGTCAGGAAGCCGACCTGGCCCGCAGCGCCGGACGGCCGCGAGGGCATCTGTGCGGGGGTCAGGCCGAGGCCGTCGGGCTCGTCGGGCAGGAAGTAGCCGATCAGGCCGGACCCGTTGCCGCCCACGTCCTTGCCCGCGACCGCGGCGGAGAAGGCCCGGCCGCGGAGGCTGTCGAGCTGCACCGGTAGACCGCCGCACGGGTTGTCGGCGAAGAGATTGATGCCCACGGCCAGGTTGGCCGAGTAGCCGTCGGGGCACTGCGACCAGACGACGAAGGGGAAGAAAGGCTGCCCGTCGACGAGCATTATGCCCCCGGAAACGGAGGAATCGGGGGTACGGGGAGCGGCCGTCGTTCGCACGTCGACCGAAGCGGTGTCCGACTGGCCGTCGTCCGAGATGGCGGTGATCCAGACGCGGTACGGCGTGCCGAAGGCCAGGCCGGGAAGGGTTGCGTCGTGTGCCTGGCCCGACCCGCGCCCGTCGGTCCAGAGGGTCGGGCCGCTCTCGGCCAGCCCGTAGCCGACGCTCGTCTTCGCGGCTGCGCTGGTCTGCCACGAGATGCTCGCCGAGAGGCTCGAGACCTTGGTCACGTGGAGCTTCGAGATCTTCAGCTCGACCGTGGGCGGCAGGGCGAGCGGGCGAGGAGGAACGCCCGAGCGCGAGATCGCCGCGCAGTTCATGTTCCGGCGGTTGACGTCGGCGACGACACGGCGGAACGCGGCGTAGGAGGGCTTCGGCGTCCAGTCGGCCCACAGCACGCCCGACTGCCAGCCGACCAGGTTCGCCTCGTCGGCGAGGTGGAAGTTGAAGAGGGCGCTGACGGCCGGCTGGCAGTACGCGATGCGGACGGCATCGGCGATCTGCGTCGCCTGGTCCGGCGCAGGGCCTTTGCGCTTGTCCTTCGCAGCCGCCTCCGACCAGGCCGGGACCGGCGCCCGGTCGGTCTCGCGGCCGTTGTAGAAACGAGTCTTGCTCGAGTCGGCCGTCGTCTGGAAGCCCTGACCCAGGTACCAGATCGAGACGGCGCCGAGCCCGGGAGTCGGCTGGCCCGTGCCCTGGAAGGCCGAGACGAGCGATCCCACGAGTCTCGCGTAGTCGCCCTCGCCGACGGTCGCGGTCGTCGGATGCTTCAGCCAAGGGCGCTCGGCGGAGGTGGCGGCGTGAGGGACGTGGCCGACGGTGTCGAAGATCGGCTCGCGGCGGCCGCTCTGCCGGTAGGCCTCGCCGAGCTCGCGGTACCAGGTGACGGCGTCGTGCGCGTCCTTGACGAGGCCGCCTTGCGAAGCGCTCGAGGCGATCACGTTCACCGAAGGCCGAAGCGCGTGAAGCTTGGTCCAGCAGCTGGCCAGCAGGGCCTCGTAGTCGGCGGGTGCGCTCGAGCCGTCGGGCGCGGACTGTGGCGTCCAGTACGTGCCGTCGTTCGGGTCGTTCCAGATCACGACGTCGCCGACGGCGGGCTCCTTCGTCAGGAGGTCGCCCACGTAGTCGCAGTACTGCGTGCGCGCCTCCTCGGTGCGGGGCGTCTCCGCAGCCGACCCGTAGACGGAGACGACGACCCGTAGGCCCGTGCCGAAGACCACACGGTCGATCGACTGCTGATCGGGTACGGATACCTGCGTCTGACCGGCGTGCCACGGGAGGGTGACGCGGACGGCCTGGACGCCCAAGGCCCGGAGAACCGGCGCGGCGCCCGCGCCCTCACCCCACTTGAGCGAGTCCTCGTCGATTCCGACGAAGAACGTTCCTGCCGACGCCGGGGGTGCCACGACCGCGCACAGGGCTGCGAGCAGCGTGAAACGGCGGACCCAACGCATGCTCCTCTTGTCGGCTCCATGACCCCGGAGGTTGAGTCTTCTACTGCTTCTTCTTTCTTGGGCGGGCTTTTGACCGGGCGCTCGGTGCGCCCCGCGCTTCCCTTCAGGCATGCCGCGCCGCCCCCGCCGTCGTCAACTTCTTGTGCGGATCGTTAAAGGGCGTTGCCAAAGGCGGGACGATGAAGCTGAACATGTCCGCGACGGATGTCGACTTCAGCGACCCGTCGCTTGCCTACGGCGTCATCTCGTGGGAGCTCGAGTACGCGACGGCGCTGAAGCTCTACAACTATCCCGACAAGCCGGCACCGGAGGGCGGGAAGATCCAGCCCGAGGCAGCCACAGGCTTCCCCGTCGTCTCCAAGGACGGGAAGACGTACACGATCACCGTCAAGCCGGGCTTCAAGTTCAGCGACGGGAAACCGGTCACGGCACAGAACTTCGCGTTCGCGATCAACCGTGCTCTGAACCCGACGATACAGTCGCCTGCGGCGCCGTTCATCACCGGGATCGTCGGCGCACAGGCCGTGATCGACAACAAGGCGAAGACGGCGTCCGGCGTCTCCGTCAAGGGCAACAAGCTGACGATCAAGCTGACGGCTCCTGACGGCGGCCTCCTGGCGAAGCTCGGGATGCCGTTCTTCCAGGCTCTGCCGCTGAATCTGGCCACCGACCCGCGCGGCGTCAACGCGTATCCGTCTGCGGGCCCGTACTACATCGCCAGCCGCGACATCGGGCGGCAGATCGTCCTGAAGACGAACAAGTTCTACAAGGGCAACCGCCCGCACAACATCGATCAGTTCATCTTCTCGGTCAACACGAACCTTGACCAGAGCCTGCTCCAGGTGAAGGCGAACCAGGTCGACTTCGACGTCGGCGGCCTGCCGCCGTCGGCGCACGCAGACCTCGCCTCCGCGTACGGCGTGAACAAGGGCCAGTACAACGTGTATCCGCTGGTCGAGACCGACTACGTGGCTCTCAACACGTCACGGCCGACGTTCGGGAACGTGGCGCTCCGGAAGGCCGCGAACTTCGCGATCGACCGGCCCGCGATGCTCCGCGTCCGCGGCGCATTCGCCGGCAAGCGGACCGACCAGATCCTGCCTCCAGGCATCGGTGGCTTCCGCGACGAGAAGATCTATCCGCTCAAGGGCGCCGACTACGCGAAGGCCAAGAGCATCGCCGGCTCCAACTGCGGCAAGGTCAACCTGTGGACGACGACCTCGACCACCGGACAGGCCCTCGGGCAGGTCTTCAAGTACAACCTCAGCCAGATCGGCTGCGACGTGAACGTGAAGCTGTTCCAGGGCTTCCAGATCTACACCGCCGCCGGAACGAAGGGCGCTGACTACGACGCGGCGCTCGTCGGCTGGAACCAGGACTACCCGGATCCGTACGACTTCCTGGACGTCCTCCTGAACGGCAACAACATCCATGACGCCAACAACAACAACCTGGCGTACTTCAGCAACTCGGGCATCAACAAGAAGCTCGACGCCGCCAACAAGCTGACGGGCGACGCCCGCTACAAGGCATACGGCGCACTCGATCTCGAGCTGACCAAGACGTACGCGCCGTGGGCGTCGTACGACAACCGCAACAACAGGGACTTCGTCTCGAAGCGGACCGGTGGGTACCTCTTCCAGCCGGCCAACGCGAGCGCGGACCTGAACACGTTCTTCCTCAAGTAGGAGCGAGCCAGAAGCGAGGCGCCGGTCCCCGGCCGGCGCCTCGCTCCTTCAGGAGGTGTCGATGGGCGGGTACCTGGTCAGACGGGTTCTCTGGGCCTTCGTGCTCTTCTTCGCGGTCACGATCGTCAGCTACGTCCTCTTCTACATCACCATCATCCCCGCCGACCCGGCGAAGACCGCCTGCGGGCAGACGTGCACGGAGCGCGACGTCGTACGGGTCCGGCACTACCTGGGGCTCGATCGGCCGCTTCTCGTCCAGTACGGGCGGTTCGTCGGCCGGCTGATCCCGGTCAGCTTCAAGGGCGGGCCGCACCTGAAGACGCCGAGCCTCGGGCAGTCGTTCTTCAACCGGCAGCCGGTGAACACGCTCGTCGCCAACGCCGCTCCAGTGACCGCGTCGCTCGTCTTCGGCGGCGCGTTCTTCTGGATGCTGATCGCCGTTCCGATCGGCATCCTGTCCGCCCTCAGGCCGCGCTCGCTCTTAGACAGGACCTCGATGGTCTTCGTCCTGATCGGGATCTCGGCGCTGGCACATCACGCCGATCACGCTGTACGCCGATTTCATCAACCCGCGCGGCGGGCCAGCCCGGCGGCCCGGTGCAGTGGGCGTATCACCTGATCCTGCCCTGGGCGACGTTCGCGCTCGTCTTCATCGCGCTCTACGTGCGGATGATCCGGGCGAGCGTGATGGAGACGATGGGCGAGGACTACGTCCGGACGGCGCGGGCCAAGGGGGCACCCGAGTCGCGCGTGCTCCGGAGCCACAATCTTGCGGAACTCGATGTTGCCAATTGTGACAATACTCGGGATGGACATCGGGCTCGCGCTGGGCGGAGCGGTCTTCACGGAGACCGTGTTCAGCCTGCCCGGCCTGGGCCGCACCTCGATCCAGGCGCTGACGAACTACGACACCCCGACCGTCCAGGGGATCATCGTCTTCGTCACCGCCTCCGTGATCACGCTGAACCTGGTCGTCGACCTGCTCTACGCTTGGATCGACCCGAGGATCCGGTTAGCGTAGAGAAACGAATATTCGTAATCGGGTGGCCGCGAGAAGCTAATGGCGGAGCCGCATACGGGCTGGCTAGCCTGGAATCGGTCACCCTCACTCGGTTGTGGCCCCTTTCTGGAGGATGCCTCCGCTGCAGCGGAGGCATTCCCCTTGGTCGCGGCCCGGTTGACTCTTACTCCAAACTTAAGTGGCTCTGCTGTCGTTTCACTGGTAAACGGACCGGAAGGAGCCCCGTGAACGACCAGCCCGTGCCGACCCCGTCTCCGACGGAAGCCAGAGACCGCCTGGAGCAGGCGCTCTTCGAGATCAGGCGCGTCATCGCCGGGCAGGACGCGATGCTCGAGCGGGTGCTCGTCGCGCTGCTCGCCCAGGGGCACCTCCTGATCGAGGGTGTGCCGGGGCTCGCCAAGACGCTGACGATCAAGACGACCGCCGCGGTGCTCGGCGGGAGCTTCTCGCGCATCCAGTTCACGCCGGACCTCGTTCCGTCCGACCTGGTCGGGACCCGGGTCTACCGGCCCACCGACGGGACGTTCGACACCGAGCTCGGACCGGTGTTCTGCAACTTCCTGCTCGCCGACGAGATCAACCGCGCTCCGGCCAAGGTCCAGTCGGCCCTGCTCGAGGTCATGCAGGAGCGGCAGGTGACGATCGGCCACACGACGTTCCCGGTGCCCGACCCGTTCCTGGTCATGGCGACGCAGAACCCGATCGAGTCGGAGGGCACCTATCCATTGCCCGAGGCCCAGGTCGACCGCTTCATGCTCAAGATCGTGATCGGGTACCCCGAGCACGATGAGGAGCTGACCATCGTGCAGCGCCAGCTGGTCGCGGCGCCGGAGCTGCCGCAGGCCCTCTCGCTCGAAGAGCTGAAAGCGCTCCAGCGCGCGGTCTTCGACGTCTACGTCGACCCCTCCCTGATCAGCTACTCGGTCGCGCTCGCCACGGCCACGCGTGAGCCCGCCAACCACGGGCTCGCCGAGCTCGGCGAATACGTCTCTTACGGCGCTAGTCCGCGCGGGCCGATCAGCCTCGTGCAGGCGGGGCGGGCGCTCGCGCTGGTCCGCGGCCGCGCGTACGTGCTCGCCGAGGACATCCAGGCGCTGACGAAGGACGCCTTCCGTCACCGGCTCGTCTTGAGCTACCAGGCGCTCGCCGAGGAGGTGAGTCCCGACAAGCTGCTGGACGCCGTGATCGAAGCCGTGCCCGTACCCCAGCTCGACCTCGCGCGCGCCGGCGTGGCGTGAGCCTCGCCCGCGCACTCGAGACGACACCGGTCCGCCCCGGCCCGGGGGGGATGCCGGACGCCGTCCTGCGCGGCCTCGACATCACGATCGGCCGCCGGATGGAGGGCCTGCTCGCGGGCGACTACAGCTCCGCGCTGCTCGGCGTCGGCACCGAGCTCGCCCAGATCCGGCCCTACGTCCCCGGCGACGACGTCCGACGCATCGACTGGAATGTGACCGCGCGCACGGGCCAGCCCCACGTTCGAATCCAGCTCGCCGAGCGCGTGCTGGTTACCTGGCTCGTTCTCGACACGTCGGCGTCGATGGAGTTCGGAACCGCCGATCGCCGCAAGGCCGACGTCGCCGAGGGCGTCGCGATGGCGGTCGGTCACGTCGCCACGAGGCGCGGCAACAGGCTCGGAGCGATCACCTTCGGCGACGCGAGCCCTCATTCGCTTCCTCCACGGCAGGGACGGGTCGGTCTGATCGGCCTGCTGGCGGCGTTGCGAAGGGAGCCGGAGAGCGGACAGGTCGGGGCAACGTCACTCGGCGAGGCGCTCACGCGCGTCGGGACGCTGGCCCGCCAGCGCGCGCTCCTCGTCCTGGTCTCCGACTTCCGCGGGCCCTTCGACTGGCGCCGACCGATGCTCGAGCTTGCGGGCCGGCACGACGTGCTCGCCGTCGAGATTCGCGATCCACGCGAGCAGGAGCTGCCGAACGCCGGGGACCTCTGGCTCGTCGATCCCGAGACCGGCCGTCAGTTGCGCGTCGATACCCGCGACGCCCGACTGCGGGCGCGCTTCGCCGAGGCCGCAGCGGCCGAGCGGACCGGGCTCGCGCGCACGCTGGTCTCGCTGGGTGTTCGCCACGCCGTCCTCTCGACGTCCGGCGACTGGCTGCGGACGCTGGCCGTCTTCCTGCGCCGGGGCAAGCGATGAGCTTCCAGTGGCCGCTCGCGCTTCTCGCGCTCGTCGCCCTGCCGCTCCTGGTGCTGGCCTACGCCGATCGTGAGCGCCGCCGGAACGCCTTCGGCGCCAGCTTCGGCAACCCGGCGCTCCTCCCGAACGTGGTCGACGGTGCCCCGGGCTGGCGCCGCCATCTCCCGTTCGCGGTGCTCCTTGTGGCGCTGGGGGCGATGGTCGTCGGGGTGGCGCGGCCGCACGCGACCGTCTCGGTGCGGCGCGAGCAGGCAACCGTTCTCCTGGCTCTGGACGTCTCGCGCTCGATGACCGCCACCGACGTCAAGCCGTCCCGGCTCGCCGCCGCGCGTGCGGCGGCAGAGGCGTTTCTCGGAAAGGTCCCGAAGCGCTTTCGGGTCGGGGTGGTCTCCTTCGCGACACGGGCGAGCGTGGCGCTTCCGCCGAGCGAGGATCGCGCGCTGGCCGAGGCCGCGCTCGAGACGCTCCGGCCGGGGGAGGGAACCGCGCTCGGCGATGCCGTCGCCGTCTCGGTCGAGGCGGCACGACGCGAGCGCGCGAGTGACGGGACGGTGCCGCCGACCGCGATCCTGATCATCTCCGACGGTGCGCAGCAGGGAGGCCGAACGACGCCCGAGGCGGCGATCCGGAAGGCCCGAGCTCAGCGAATCCCCGTCTACTCGATCCTGGTCGGGACGTCGAACGGGGTCCTGACGCGAACGCTCCCCGGTGGCTTCCGCGAGGTCACGCGCGTCCCGCCGAACCCGGCCACGCTCCAGCTGCTCGCACGCGGCACGGGTGGCGAGTTCTTCACGGCGCGTACGGACGTGCGGCTCCGGCAGGTCTACGAGCGGCTCGGCTCACGCCTGGGCACCCACCGGCAGCGTCGTGAGATCACGGACGTATTCGCGGGGGCTTCGGCGGCGTTGTTGCTCGTCGGTGGGGCGTTCTCGGCGCTCTGGTTCCGGCGGGTGCCGTGAAGCCGACGCTGGCAGCGCTCGCCGTGGCCGGTTGTGTGGCGGCCGTCTGGGTCGTGCCCGCGGGCGCAACGGACGAGTGCCGCGGCCTCCAGGTCTGCGTGCCCGTCGCCGGGCCGTGGGTCGTCGTGCCGACGCGGCAGACGACTCCCCGGCCGCACGTCGAGTACCAGCTCAGCTGCCCGCGCGGCTACGTGGTCGGGGGCCTCGACGCCGAGCTGTCGAGCAGGTCGATCGACATCGCCTTCAACGGAGCGCTCGGCAGTCCGGTGAACCCGGGAATCACGACCGCCAGGTCCGTGGTCTTCGTCGGTACCCATGTCGGCGATCGCTCTAGCGTCGCCACTTTCCGGCCCCACATCGGCTGCATGCCGGCCGGAGGTGGGGGAGGGCGGCGGCTGAACTCGGTGGAGGCATTCGCGCCGGGGCACCCGGCGACCCGGCGCGTCTCGTTCGTGCCGGTCACGGTCGGCTCCCAGCAGCTGGTGCGCACCTGCCAGGCAGGCGAGCGGCTGATCTCCGCGACGCATGCGATCGGCTTCTTCACGTTCAAGTCGCCCGGCGTCCGCCTGGTCTCCACCGTGACGGCGTCGCACGAGGTGCGGCAAGGGCTCGTGTTCGTCACCGTCCACGGCAGCGCAGCCCTCGGGTTCAACCAGGCCGTGGTTCAGCTCGCACTCGTCTGCGCGGGTGGCCGATGAGCTTCGGGCAACCGCTGCTCCTCCTCACGCTCCTGGTCCTGCCGGCCGCGGTCGGCGCTTACATGCTCGCGCAGCGGCGCCGCATGCGCTACGCCGTTCGCTTCACGAACCTCGAGGTGCTGGCGCAGGTCGCGGGCGGCCGGTCGTGGCGCCGATACGCCCCGCCGGTACTCTTCCTCGCAGCTCTGGCAACCCTCTGCTTCGGTCTTGCCCGGCCCCGCGCGACGATGCTCGTCGCCAAGGAGCAGGCGACGGTGATCCTCGTCGTCGACACCTCGGGCTCGATGCAGGCGCGCGATGTTCCGCCGACCCGGCTCGAGGCCGCGAAGGCGGCCGTCCGAATCTTTCTGAAGCACGCGCCCGATCGGATGCGGATCGGCCTGATCGCGTTCGCCGGCGAGCCGCAGATCGCGGCGCCGCCGACGCGTGACCGGGCGCTTCTTCGCCGCGCGGTCGACGACATCGGGCTGCTGACGGATTTCGGCGGCACCGCGATCGGGGACGCATTGGCAGCAGCCGTCGAGATCGCCCCTCGCCTGCCGAACCCGCGCTCCGGCGCGCAGACGATCTCCTACGCCGCCAGCCCGGCGCCCAAGAGCGAGCACTCCCTCGTCTCGATCCTCTTCCTCTCCGACGGGAGCCAGACGCGCGGCTACCTCTCGCCCCTGCAGGGTGCGGACCGCGCGAGGAACGCGGGCATACCGGTGTTCACGATCGCGCTCGGCACGCCGGAGGGTGTGCTCACCCCCGACTCGGGCGTCTTTCGCGACCTCGGCGGCCGTTCGATTCCCGTGCCCCCCGACCCGGCCACGCTGAAGTCGATCGCCGACCGCACGGGCGGGCGGTTCTTCGAGGCGCGGACGGTCAAAGCGCTCCAGGCGGCCTACTCGAGCCTCGGCTCGCACCTCGGCCGAGAGCCGGGCCGGGCCGAGGTCACGTACGCCTTCCTGGCCGGCGCCGCCGCGCTGCTCCTCGCCGCCGGGTTGCTGTCCGCCCTGTGGGCTCCCAAGCTTCCCTAGGAGCTCGTCTGCCGTCTCCAGAGGTGCGCGCCGAGCAGCACGGTCGCGCCCACGGTCAGCACGAGCGCGACCGACTTCCGCCCCCGGAGCTTCGATGCTCCGCTCGCGCGCTCACGCATGTCGACCGGCACCTCCCGGATCCGTAGACCCGCCTCGGCTAGCCGCAGGAGCCCTTCGACCTCCGGCGCCGTCGCCGTGTACGGCTGCGAGAGGTAGGGCAGGGCGCGTGCGTTGACCGCGTAGAGCCCGCTCGTCGGGTCGAGCACCGCCTGCTCCAGGCGCAGCCGAAGGAGCCTGCCCGTCGGCGTCGACCCGCCCGCAGAAGCCGTACCCGTGTGCCTGGGCGTAGTCGTACCCGGCGGCGATGGCCGCCGGCAGGCCGCGGTTCTCCGGGAACGACTCGACGACAGCGCCGCCCGCCCTGGCGACGTCGGCCGTGGCGTCCTCCGAGCCGTCGTCGACGACGAGCACGTCCGCATCGGGCAGCTCGCTGCGGAGCTCCTCGAGGACGGCCGGAAGGTTCTCGGCCTCGTTCCAGGCCGGGATGAAGACGAGTGTGTCGCTCAGGTCCGCGACTACGGTACCGGGCGCGGGGGCCGTCGTTCCGGCCAAAAACGGCAAGATCGCCTTCTCCGACGGAGTTCAGGTGTTCACGGTCGCGGCTGACGGCAGCGGTCAGTCGAGCCTCACCGGCTCGGCCGGCGCAAACGCCGCCCCGTCCTGGTCGCCGGACCGCCGGAGGATCGCGTTCGAGTCCACGCGGGACTACCCAACCCTGCCGGCGACTGATCTGACCGGCTGGGAGCTCTACGTCATGAACGCCGACGGCTCCCACACCGCTCAGCTGACGAACAACTCGGAGACCGATGCCCAGCCGACCTGGTCGCCGAACGGCAGTCCCCGGATGGCCGCACGCTCGCCTATTCGACGGCCGGCTCGGTCGGGTCGGAGTTGTGCTCGATCCACCCGGACGGCTCCGGCCCGCGTCAGCTCACGAACGACACTGCCTCCGAGTTTCAGCCCGTCTGGGGGGCGCAGGTCTGCAGGCTCGTGCCCAGGCCGGGCACCTGCTCCTCGCCGAGCCAGGCCTGGAGGCGGCGCAGGTCGAGAACCGGCGCGAGCCTCTCCTCCGCCGTCGCGTTGGGCCGGGGCTCGACGAGCCCCCGCTGGAGATCGTCACGCGCGCCCGCGGAGAGCTCCCACCCGAGCGGCGCAACCAGGCCGGGGTGGAGCCTCGGCGAGATGGTCAGCGTGCAGCCCTTGCCGGTGATGCGTTGCGCGGCCGCCCGCGCGTAAGTCTCCGCGGCGTTGTGGGCTCCGAACGCCGTCGCCGGCGGGATCAGCGTCTCGCTCTTGCCGCCGCTACCACGTGGAACGTCGCGCGCGTGGGGGCGGTAGTGGTTGTCGATCTCGACGATGACGAGCGCGATCCGGCGCGGCGCGCTTCTGTTGTGCTCGACGACCAGGCCTTTCAGCGCCGGCCAGAGCGCCACGATCGAGAAGAGCCCGCTGTTCTCGGCGTAGCCCCCGTCCACCAGGTTGAGCTCGCAGATCCCGGCGTCGGTGATCCGGGCGCAATTGCTCTGCCTGTCCTTCGCTCCGACCTTGCCGTCGCGCGCGCCGCAGCGCGCCTCGAGATGTGCCGAGGGGTTGACGTAGGGAAAGTGTCCGGCCAGGAGCGAGGCCGTCGAGAGGCGAAGATCGTTGGTCTGGCACAACGTGTCGCTCACCTCGACGGTGCCGGCGAGTGGACGCGGATCGCCGCCTGGAGGTTGCGACCCTTCGAGGCTCGGCCAGACGCCCAGATCCGCGGCGCTGATCACGGCGCGCGCCTGCCCGCCGGTCACGGTGGCGTTTCCGACCAGCAGTGGGACGGCCCTCGCCCGCGCGCTTGATCCGCGGGCCTCCCACGTTCCGCGGAGCGTCGGGCTGGGTCCCTTGACGTCGCTGAACGCGTTGTCGAACGAACGCTCCAGGACGGTGCCCCGGTCCATCGTCGCGCAGGGGTCGTAGAAGTGCCAGGCGCAGACGCCACGCTCGCGCGGGTGCAACCCGAGGATGTGGTTGGGCATGTCGTGGAAGAGGGCCCACGCGACCGTCGGCGAGACGAAGTCCCTGGCGAGGCGCCGGTTCACCCAGCTCCCGGACTGGTTGTCGGCCTGCGTTCCCAGCGTGCCTTCGGCCAGGAGCTGGCGGGCATAGGCGTACATGCCCATCGCGCCTCCGGACACGCTGCTGATCAGGAAGATCCGCCCCGCCGCCTTGCGCTGGTCCGCGCCGCCGCGTCGTTTGTCCCGGCACGTGGCCGGGTCGGCTTCCTGTGGGTGAGCGCCGTCGAAGTCGGCCGGCGAGACCCCCACGATGCAGTCGAGGACGAGCGCGGTCCAGTACGCCGCCTTGATCCCGCCGCCGTGAGCGGCGACCAGAACGAGAGGTACCGGCGGTCCCGGCTTCCCGGCCTGGAGCTCGGGCTGAGCCTGCACCCACTCGTGGAAGACCCGGGTCAGGGTCGGCCGAGGGACGGCCGCTCCGTGATCGACGAGACGGACGTCGTGCAGCGTGCCGGGCGGCTTGATCAGGCCGGCGAGAATCCAGGCCAGGGCGACGAGGGTGACCAGCGGCAGCTGCTGGAGCCCGAGCGCCCAGAGGACTCGCGGGGGCCTCCGCTCGAGGCTCCACCCGATCACCCAGGGCAGCCAGGCCAGCACGAATGCGATCGAGAGGCTCACGAGGGCGAAGGATCCGAGCGTCTGGCCGAAGCCCTCGGGATCGAGGTGGAGGAGCAGGAACGTGGTCAGCCCGGTCGCGAGCGCGACGGGGATGGAGAGGTGCCAGCTCCCGAGTGGGCCGACGAGCGGCACCCGTCTCAAGCGGAAGACGCTGACCGCGTAGCCGACCGTCAAGACGCAGAGCGAGAAGCCGACGATGGACGAGACGGCCCAGCCCTGAACCCGGAACAGGATCAGAAGTCCCGTCGCGAGGCCGAAGAGCACCGCGCCGACCGGCCAGATCCATCGAGGCCGCGGAGCGTCCTCGAACCGCGACTCGGCCGTGAGCAAGATCGCAAGCGCCGCGAGCGCCGCCCCCGGGCTGAACACGCGGAGCGCTTCCCAGCCACTACCGCCCGCGAGCCCGGTGTCGACGGCGGCGGACACGGCGACGACGGCAAATGTCAGCAGCGGGATGACAGCCAGGAACTCGACGGCTTCTTCGTGGCCGGCGGCGCCGACAGCTTGCGGCAGGCGGCCCATTGCCTTCCCCAGCTCGAGGATCCCGAGCGCGAGGAGGATGCCGGCACACACGAGTAGGCCGTACCCGAGCGAGCGATGCAGCGAGAAGTAGAGGACGGCCCAGATTGCCGTGACGCCTGCGCCGGCCACGAACCACCAGCGGGCGCGGACGGAATTGCGCTCCTGCTCTGCGGCGAGCTCGATGCGGGCGAGCCGAACGCCGCCCTCGTAGATGACGAGCGCGAGCAGCAGGCTCGCGGCGATTCCGAACGAGAGCCGGGCGAGGCTGCGGTCGTCCCCGAACTCGGTCCAGACCCGCATGCTGTCGACGGCCTGACCGCTCGTCTGGCCGACTCCGACCAGGATCAGGGCCAGGAAGGCGACCGCGATCAGGGCGATCCGCTGTCGCTGCAGGAACGCGCGGATCCAGACGACCACGTCGGCCGTCGTCGCGCTCTGCTCGCGCACGCGTGACGTGCTCGCGAGCAGGAAGCCGGTTCCCGCGACGAGTACGAGTGCCAGCAGCTCCAGGCCGCTGGCGAGGGTGATCAGTCCCGGGCGGTCCCCGCTGTCGCCGGCGACGACGAGGCCCGCAGCAAGGGCGGCGGCAAGGAGTGCCGCACTGCCCAGGCCGAGGATCCACGGCAAGAGCGCTGCGTGAGCCACCCTGCGCTCCTCGAGCGTCTCCACGCTGACGTTTGCGCGCAGTTCACGCCGCCTGCGCCGCCACCAGAGCCCGAGCGCCGCGAGGAGGAAGACGACGAGCAGGAAGGTGGCAGCCGTATGCGTTGCAACCCAACCGCCGTTGGGCAGACGGTTCTTGCTTCCGGCCGAGGCGGTCCAGCCGCTCTGGTAGGCGGTCCGCACGCCTTGCGTCAGACGCCCCTCGAGCGCGAAGAGCAGCACCGAGCAGACCACGAAGGCGCGAATCAGCGTCCTGGAGTACAACGGCACGAGGACTCTCCTCCTGCCGGTGACGTCCGTCAAGGCCGAGACCGGCTCTTGAACGGTTTGTCAGCCGTGGAGCTTGCGAACCGCCCGGTAGAGCCGGTAGGCCGTGCCGCGAGGCGTGTCGGGCGCTGCGTCGAGCATGTAGAAGACGGCGTCTGCCTGCTCGAGATCGAGCTCGATCGGATCGTCGGCGGCCCCGACCAGCACGTCCTCGATCGAGTCGGCGACGGTCAGGGCGGCCGCTTCGTAGCCCTGGTCGCCCAGGTCGCCTGCGGCGCCGCGACGCAGGCTCTCCCCGAGGACAGTTGCCTCGCCCTCGCCGACGGGATACAGCTCGCCGTCCACGAGGAAGAAGACGCGTAGCTCCTGCACGAATGACAACCTAGACGTCGGCCTGGGACCCGGGATGACTACGCTCCCTCGAAATGCCGCGCCGCCCACGCCTCGTCGGGATCAACCACGTCGCCTTCGAGGTCGGCGACCTCGACGAGGCGCTCGATTTCTACGGGCGTGTCTTCGAGCTAACGCTCCGCGGCCGCATACCGGGGATGGCCTTCATCGACATCGGCGACCAGTTCATCGCGCTGGCGGCAGGACGTTCGCAGCCGCCCGATGCCGAGCGCCACGTCGGCCTGGTCGTCGACGACAAGGAGGCGACACGGCGCGCACTGGAGGAGGCGGGCGCCGAGATCCTCCCGGGCCGGGGCCTGGACTTCCTCGATCCCTGGGGGAACCACATCCAGGTCGTCCAGTACGACCAGGTGCAGTTCACGAAGACCGATCAGATCCTGAGCGGCATGGGCCTCGAGCTCGGCAAGACCGAGCAGGCCCTCGCCGAGCTCCGCGAGAAAAGGCTCGGGTAGCGGGCGAGCGGCGGCTGCCGAAATCCCTAACAAATGGGAGCCCGTAAGGGTTTCGTGAAGCTCTACGCGTCCGGGTTTGCCGATCCGGACGCTTGCAATACGTCCCCTGTCGAGCGAATTCATCGCTGACGACTTCGACTCAGATGGGGGGAAACCGGTGTCGTCAAGGCGGCGCTCCCGAACGCGCCGAGGAACACCGTGGCGCCTTCGATCTCGGGCACCGTCAAGGTCGGCGAGGTTCTCACCGGCTCAAAGGGCCAGTGGGAGGGCACCGAGCCCATCACCTACGCCTACCAGTGGCAGCGCTGCGACAACACGGGCGGTTCCTGCGCCAACATCAGCGGGGCCACCCAGACGACCTACACGCTCACGTCGGCGGATGTCGGGAACACCGTTCGCCTGCGCGTGACGGCCAGCAACACGGCCGGCCGGACGACGGCGTTCTCACCTGCCTCGGCGGTCGTGGCCGGGGCGCCGCCGCCGCCTCCGCCTCCGCCTCCGCCGCCGCCTCCGGGCGTGAACAAGCGTCCGACGATCGTGGTGCTGGCGGCACGATTCCTCGGGCCGAAGAAGGTGTACGTACGCGTTCGCATCTGCGACGACTCGAGGAAGAACGTGACGATCATCGAGCGGGACTCGAAGGTCGGAGTCCTGTCCTTCACGCGGCGCTTCGCGACGCTGACGCCGCCGCGGCCGTGTGGTGTGTACAGCCGGACGTGGCTACCGGCAGCGCGCTTCCAGACCTCCGGTCGCTACACGGTGACGCTCTGGGCACGTGACAACACGGGCCTCCTGAGCAAGCCGGTCAAGCGCGTGTTCCTGCGCTAGGCGGCAGGAAACACGCACGAGTCATGCGGCCCTCCTCCGGCAAGCGTCCGGAGGGGGGCCGCTAAACGAGGCGGTGCTCTGTAGCCCAGCGCGTGAGCTCGTGCCGCGTCGAGAGCTGGAGCTTGCGCAGGACGCTCGACACGTGGCTTTCGATCGTCTTGACGGAGAGGCTCAGCCGTGCGGCGATCTCCTTGTACATGTACCCGCGGGCGATCAGCTGGAGCACCTCGCGCTCTCGCGGAGTCAGCTCGTCGAGCTCGGCGTCGCCGCCGACGCGGTCGCCCGCGCGGAAGGCGTCGAGGACGAACCCGGCCAGGCGCGGTGAGAACACGGCGTCTCCCTCGGCCACCCGCTCGATTGCCGCCGCGAGCTCCGCCCCGGAAATCGTCTTGGTGACATAGCCGCGCGCGCCCGCGCGGATCACGGCCATCACGTCCTCGGCAGCGTCGGAGACCGAGAGCGCGAGGAAGCGCACGGCCGGGCGCTCCGGCGCCACCGCCTGGATGATCGCGTCGCCGCTCCCGTCGGGGAGATGGACGTCGAGGAGCACGACCTCCGGGTCGAGCTGCGTGATCAGCGGTACCGCTTCGGCGACACTGCCGGCCTCGCCGACCAGGTCGACGGCGTCGCCGAGCTCCGCCCTGACCCCCGCGCGGAAGAGGTCATGGTCGTCGACGAGGACGACTCGGCGCTTCACGGCTTTCCCCGGGGCAGCATGAGCTCGACTTCGGCGCCCTCACCCGGAGCGCTCGAGACCGAGGCGGTTCCGCCGACGCGAGCCATCCGCGCGACGATCGAGTCGCTGATCCCCCGGCGGTCGTCGGACACGGCGGCCGGGTCGAACCCGACGCCACGGTCGCGGACGAAGACGGACACGCGCTCTTCGCTCGCCTCGGTGTACACGTCGATCTCCTCCGCGCCCGAGTGCTTGGCGCTGTTCCGCATCGCCTCGCCGGCGGCGAGAACCAGCGCCTCGACGCGCTCGTCGGCGGGCCCCTCGTCGCCGGAGCTCGCGAGCTCGACGCGGACGCCGTGCAACTCCTCGACATCCGCGGCTGCGGTGGCAAGCCGGGCGAGCAGCGTCGTGTCGCCGCTCGTGCGATCGCCGTAGAGCCAGCTGCGGAGCTCGCGCTCCTGCCGGCGCGCGAAGGCGGCGACCTTGCGCGGCTCGCCGGCATGGCGCTGGATCAGGGCAAGCGTCTGCAGTACAGAGTCGTGGACGTGTGCGGCCACTTCCGCGCGCTCCTCGCTGCGAATCCGGGAAGCGCGTTCGAGGTCGCGCTCGAGCGCGAGGCGCCAGAGCCAGGGTCCGCCGACCAGCAACAGCGAGCCAGCGACCGCCCCCGGGGCCAGCAGAGAAGCGTGGACGCCTCCGCGCGAAAGCACGAGCACCGCGCCGGCCGCCGCGAGTACCACGCCGGCGACCGACAGCGGGGCCGATCTCGAGAGGTGGCCGCCCTGACGCCAGATCAGGATCAGCCCTCCCGCGACGAGGCCGATGCCGGCCACGACGCGATCGCCGAAGCCGAGCGCGTGGAGGATCAGCGAGATCCCGACCAGCCCGAGCGCGCCGACCACCCAAGGGCTCAGACGCCGGTCGTACGCCCAGAGGGCGACGTAGAGGAGCACACCCGCTCCGCCGGCCAGCGCGAGCAGTGCGAAGACGAGCCTGACGAGCGTCGGGTCGACGCCGAGGGTCTGCGCGATCCCGGCGCAGACCCCCGCGAGGACACCGTCCTCGGGCTTACGCGAAAAGCGAGGAACCGGCATCGCGCATCATCGTACGGAGCGTTTCACCTGCACGGTTCCCAGGCCGACCCTGGCCTTCAGGACGAGCACGCGCCGGCCGTTCCCGTTCAGCTTCACACCCGCGTTGCGCCCGTCGGCGTGTCGATCGAGGACCCGGGCCTCCCCGATCTCGGCGCTGGCGGTGATGCGTAGAGCAACGTTCGGCGGCACCGTCACGACGAGGTTGCCGACTCCGACCCGCGTGTCCACCTCCGTCTCGCCGACCGGAAGCTGGACATCGCCGAGATCGAGCTTGAGCTCGCCGATGCCGAGCCGGTAATGCCGGTGCACGTCCGCCACGGCAGCGGGCACGTAGACGCGCTTGCCGATGCCGTTTCTCACGTCCACATGGAAGACGGTTGCCGTGACCGCCGCGGCGGCCAAGACGAGGACGACGATGACGGACGCCGCGATCGCGAGTGGACGGCCCACGCTTCGCCGCTTGCGCGTGGGCATGGCTCCCTCGCCGGTCGCGGATGTGCCGGCCGGGGCGTGCTTGCCGCGGCGCTGCGACCAGAGGATGACACCGCCCGCCAGCAGGACGAGGACCCAGGCGGCATCTCCCTGGGGCCATAGCGTTGCCCGGGAAAGCAACACGGCACCAGCCACCGCGACGAGGGCGAGGCCGATCAGCTGCCAGGGCCGCTCTCGTCGGCTGCGCAGGATCTCGGCCGCGACCGAGTCGGTCATCCCCTCTTCGGGGATGACGAGTGCGGCCGCGGCGTAGATCAGCACGCCGGCGCCGCCCAGGAGGGTCAGCACGACGAAGCCGACCCGGTAGAAGGTGGGACTGATGTCGAAGTAGCGCGCCAGGCCTCCGCAGACGCCGGCGAGCATGCGGTCGGAGCAGCTCCGTTCGAGCCGCTTGACCGCGGACTGCTCTGTGATGTTTTCGCTCATGGCCCCAGACTGCCGCGCGGCCTGGCCCTCCGCCATCCGGAATGACCCTGAAACGACCCTGGTCGAACCCGGGGTTCTCACGAAACGTTCACGCGACCGCTTCGGAACGGTGACCGACCCGTTCGGCCACGTGTGGAGCGTTGCAACGCACACGGAGGACCTCACGCCCGAGCAGATCGCCGAGCGCGGCCGCGAGGCGATGGCGGCGATGGGCTGACCCGCTCGGCACCGAGGAACTGGGCGAGGCCGGTGAGCGCCTCGTCCAGGCGCGAGGTGTCGCCCCAGGCGCCGAGCACCTCGAGTGTCCCCGTCTTGCGGTCGAAGCGCGGCTCGGCCCGGCCGACGAGGCGGTCGCCGGCCAGGATCGGCAGGACGTAGTACCCGTACTCGCGTTTCGCGGGCGGGACGTACATCTCGAGCCGGTAGCGAAAGCCGAAGAGAGCCTCGGCGCGATCGCGGTCGTGGATCAGCCGGTCGAAGGGGGAGAGGAGCGTGACCCGGTCGGGGATCGAGGCATCCTCGACCTCGGGATGCGCGCGCCATCCGCCCGCCTCGAGCCGGACACCCAGCGCGCGGAACCGCTGCGCGGCCAGCCGGCGCTCGGCGTCGCGGATCGACACCGTCTCGGTGGCGGGGTACCAGCGCTCGGCGAGGTCCCAGAGCCGCTGGCCGCTGCGCCGGCCGACGACCGCCGTCTCGCCCCACAGGTGCAGGAACTCCAGCATCCAGCCGACATGTCGGCTGCCGTACCAGCGGTGCTCGCGCCGTCCCTCTTGCGAGCGATCCTCGAGCTCGCGCGACAGCAAGGGTCCACGTCGTTCGAGCTCGCGGAGGACGTAGCGCCGGAAGCTCGCATTCGTCTTCATGAACGCGCGGACCCGCCGTTCCCAGGTGTAATCGGTTGACCGCCGCCGCCGCCTCATCAGCGCGCGGACGAGCGGAAGCGATTCGATCGGCCAGATGAAGGCGTTCCACTCGAAGAGCTTTCGCTCCTCCCAGAGGAGACGGTCGAGCTCCGCGATGTCGAACGCGCCGAGGCGGCTCCAGAGCACGAGGTGCTGCGGCGTCGCAACCGTGGCGATCGGGTCGAGCTGGAGGAACCCCAACCGGCGAACGGTCTCGAGGACGCCCCGTGCGGAGCCGTCCAGGAGCTGCGCGCGTACGGCTAGCCGGCGCGCTTCATCGACATCGACCTTCCGAGTTCTCACTCCGCGTAGCTTGGCCCCCGATCCTCGAGCACGGCAAGTGCGTCGGCGAGGCTGGCCGCGTAGCCGTGCCGGCGTTGGCCCTGCCTGGCAAGGAGCGCGCGCAGCTGCTCGACTCGTGCCGTGAGTGGCCCGGGCGAGCGGAGTGCCTTGCGCAGAAGCGCGTCGGCAACCTGCCCGACATCGACGTGTGTGGGCGATTCCCGGAGCCGTGCAACCCGCTCGGCGCGAAGAATTTCGAGTTGCTCCTGGAGCAGGCTGCGCCGGCACGAGATCGCCTCCTCAACGTCTGCGAGATCTGCGATCTCATGCTTGAGATCGCGGTCGGAGAGCCCTGCCACGTCGGGCAGCAGCCACTCGAAGCGTTCGAACGCTTCGAGAGCATCCTTCTTCGAGCCCATCGGCCCCTCCCTCTGTGTATCCCCCCTGGCATGGAGGATCGGTCCTAGTTCATCGGCCGGCAGGCCCTACCCCTTTAGGGTGAGAGGAGAAATGGCTAGCCCGACACCGAATCGGCGGGCACGACGACCGCCATCATGCTCTCGATCCGGGAGACGATCGCGTCTCTGGGGCCGTCGCGCCACTCGTCGCTCCCGTAGAAGGCGTCCTGCTCACGCTGCCGGTCGTCGAGCGTGGGATAGGCGCGGATGAGGAAGTAGGAGTCGGCGTCCTCGAGCGACTGGCCGTGGGAGACGACTATGTGGCCCCACCGCTCCAGCATCGGCAGGACCTCCTCGCGGACGATGCGATCGAATTCGGCGCCGGAACCGGGCTTGAGCGCATAGGTGCGGATCTCGAGGACCACCGAACGATTATCGCTCCGCCGACGGGTGCAGCAAGGGAACCACGCCTTCCCAGCCGGCACGGAGAACCTCGACGAGCGAGGGGGGCGTGATCAGGAGCGCGCGCTCTCCCGACCGCGCGCTCCGCTCGGTGTATCCGGCCGGCGTCCAGACGAGCAGGTCCGCGCCGAGGACCAGGTGCGGCGCGTCGTCGTGGAGGACGAACGCGCCGTCAGGGAGCTCGGCGAGTGCCATTTGATGGAGGCGGTGTGAGCGGGTGATCGGATCGACGCGTTCGGCGTGGAGCTGGACGTCGATCGCGTCCGCCCCGGCCTGGTCCGGGTGAAGCCTGCCCCAGGCGGTGACGAAGCGGTCGTAGTCCTCGCGGCGGCAGAGTGCGCAGGGCCGATGTCCGGCGGCGAGCGCGGTCGCCTCGTCGAGGAAGAAGAGCTCGGTGAAGCGGCCGGGCTGCAGCAGTTGCTTGCGTTTCCAGTCCTTGAACTCCAGCCGGCAGGCGATCCAGCGCCGGCCGTTGTAGCGCCTGCGGATCTGCCCGGCGGCGTCGTGAAGACAGCCGCGGTTCCCGTAGACGAGGCCACGGGCTGGGTCCGCGACCAGCTCGCTGAGCGGGGTGACCCGGTTTCGGAGTGGCACCTGACTACCTACCTACCAGTTCCGCCGAAGCTCGTTCGCGTAGTCCCTCCCGAGCCAGGACGCGTTCGCTTCGAGCCACTCGCTGAAGGGCCCCGTGGTCGTCGGCTTCTCGCAGGCCAGGAGGTTGCTCGTGAGCGCGCCGAGCTCGTCGCGCGTGAGCAGCCGGTCGCGGAGAAAGAGGCCGGCGAGTGTTGCGCAGGGTGAGACGAAAGCGCTCGGCGCGCTCACGAGACGAGCGTGGCTTCCGACGGCAGCCTTGATCCGCCCGACGAAGTCGGCGAACGTGAAGGTCTCGGGGCCGGCAAGATCGAGTACGACATTGGTGTCGGTCTCGGCGAGGTCCGCCGCGGCACATGCGAGATCGAACGCAGAAACCGGCTGGAGACGGCAGCGGCCGCCGTCGGGCAAGAGCAGAAGCGGCAGCCGTCGCAGGAGCCAGGCGATGTTGTTCACGAGCACCTCCTGGCGACCGCCGAAGATCAGGGTCGGCCGGAGGATCGCGTACGGCAGATCCATGTCTCGAAGCGCGTCCTCGACCGCTGCCTTTCCCCGGAAGTACGGAAACGGCGAGTCTGCGCTGGCATTGCTGACGCTGAGGTGAACGACCCGGCGCACGCCTGTGAAGGACGCGGCCCTGAAGAGCCGGCGGCTCCGCTCGATTGCGTCGGCGAATGTCGTGCCGCCGTGCTCGAAGCGCACCCAGTACGTATTGGCGAGCGCGTCACAGCCGGCGAGGGCGGCTCTGAGCGCTTCCTCGTCGTCGAGGAGAAGCGGCCGGAAGTCGACGCGCGCCGCGAGGCTGTCGGCGGGAGGCGGCCGCCTTCTGCCGAGCGCGACGACGTTCCAGCCTCGCGCGAGGAGCTCCTCGGCGATGAAGCGGCCGCTGTAGGAGAAAACCCCGGTGACCGCCGCCTTCACGTCTGACGTTGCTTGGTGCTCGCTCAGGACTTCGCGAGCTTCGCCACCGACCGGCACGCTGCGCTCAGGGGCTTCGCTGCGCCGAGCGCCAGCGTGGCGGTGCCGCGCCCGGTGAGCGTTTCGACCCGGCTCGCCAGCAGGCCCGTGGCCAGGACGGCCGATCCGGTCAGGCGGAAGCCCACACGGCCATCCTACGACGGTGAAGGAGGGCCGGTCAGTCTGCCCGTGCGGCCCACGCTTCGACCTCGATCGTCATCTGCGGCCAGACGAGCGCGGGGACGACGACGAGCATGGAGGCGGGCCTCGCCGACCCGAGGTAGCGCGAACGGACGGCCGCGTGAGCTGCGATGTCGTCGGCGTTTGTCAGGTATTGGGTGATCTTGACGAGATCGTCGACGCCGTAGTCCGCCAGCTCGAGAGCCGCGCAAACGTTGCGCCAGGCCTGATCGGCCTCCTCCTCGAAGCTCGCCGGGATCGTCCCGTCAGGCGTCATGCCGGGCGTTCCGGAAATCGCGAGCCAGCGCAGCCCCGCGGGAATCTCGACCGCGTCGCTGTACTTCCCGATCCGGGCCGCGACTCCGAGATCGTGCGCGACGGTAGTTGGCTTGTCTGACAACAAAGACGCTCTTAGACGGGATCCGGCTCCTGGTAGAGGCCGATCACGTTGCCGCCCGGGTCGCGGAACCGCGCCGTGATCTCGGGTGCATCCGCCCCGATCGGCTGGACGATCTCGCCTCCGTTGGCGACGACCGCCTCGACGGTCGCGGCGACGCTGTCGACCATGACGTAGACCATCAGGCCGGGCTCCGCCGCCGGAGGGCGGCCCGTAACCCAGGAACCGCTGACCTCGCCGGTCGTGTCGTCGAAGGCGGTCGAACCGTCGCCGCGCCGGCGGATCCCCCAGCCGAACACCGCTTCGTAGAAGGCGGCCGACCGCTGGACATCGGCAGCGGGAAGCTCGAGGTAGCAGATCTTCCCGTTTGCACGCGTTGGGGGGATGAGACGCCTCTCGGTCGATGGATTGCCGAAGGCGATGATATGCGCGCCGCGCGGCTGGAATCCCCTCCCATCGGTGACGGTGGGCGTATGCGGCATCTCGGCCGCGTGAGGGAAAGCGCATGCATGTCGGCCGTTACCGCCATCGTGCGGGCAGTCTGCCTACGCCTCCGAGGGCTGTCAAGCTTCAGAACTTAAAGTCGCTTCAGTTTTGACAGTTATGGAGAGTCGAGCGGTCTCGCGAGCTCGCTCGAGCGCTCCATCGCCGCGCTGATCGCATTGAGGAAGGCCGCGCGGACGCCTGCGCGCTCGAGCTCTTGGATCGCCCGCGTGGTGGTGCCTCCGGGCGAGGTGACCGCCTCACGCAACTCGACGGGATGCATGCTCTCGTCGCGGAGCAGCAGCGCGCTCCCGAACATCGTCTGCACGACCAGCTGCGTCGACACCTCCCGGCTGAGCCCGAGGAGGAGGCCGGCCTCGATCATCGCCTCGGCCAGCAGTGCGAAGTACGCGGGCCCGGAACCCGAGAGCGCGGTCACTGCGTCCATCAATTCTTCGGGGACGCGAACCACAGCGCCGACGTGTCCGAGTGCCTCGGCCGCCAGCGCGAGGTCCTGCTCCCGCGCATTGCTGCCGGCGCAGAGGCCGGCGATGCCCTCGTGCACCATCGCCGGTGCGTTCGGCATCGCCCGGACGACTCGAGCACCGTCGGGCAGCTTCGCCTCGAGGGCCCCGGTCGGAATTGCCGCCGCGACCGAGAGGAGCGTCGCGTCCTCGTTCCAGACAGGTCTGATCTCGTCGAGCAGGGCAGCCATGTCCTGCGGCTTCACGGCAGCGATGACGAGCCCGGCGCCGCTGATCGCTTCGTCGTTCGCGGCCAGGGCCGTGACCCCGAAACGGCTCTTGAGCTCCTCGAGCCGTTCGTGCCTGCGGGCGGTGACGACGACGTCCTTAGGGACGCGCCACTCCGAGGTCAGGAAGCCCCGCAGGAGCGCCTCGCCGAGCTTGCCGGCACCGAGGATCGCGACGCGCGTGCTCACGCGCTAGAGAGCGTAGTCGGCCGCTACCGTTTCGCGACCGCTGCGGTGCGACGCGCTCGAGGCTCCGTGACGAGCCAGGAGCGACCGAACCTGCGCATCGCGTTGATGATCGGCAGGAGCGCGCGACCCTTGTCGGTGAGCTCGTATTCGACGCGGGGCGGTGACTCCGGATAGCTGCGCCGCGTGACCAGGCCCTCCTGTTCGAGCATGTGCAGGCGCTCGGAGAGCGTGCGCGGGCTGATTCCGGGGCAGGCGTGCTCGAGCTGCATGAACCGCCGCGGTCCTTCCGAGAGATCGTGGACGATCAGGGGCGTCCACTTCGAGGCGATCACGTCTGCCGTCGCGGCCACGGCGCAATTGATGTCGTGGACGTCGTTCATGGTTCGCTTTTTCATGGGCGCAGTGTAGTCGCTATAGAAACGAAAGGGAGCGGTTTGCCATCGTCCGGCGAGCGGACTATGCTTTTTGAAGGAATGCGACTCGCGCCCGCCTCTCTGCTGATTTCGATCGTTGCCGACGGCGCGCTTGACTTCCGCAAGCCCGCACGCTAGCCGGCGATCACACCCCGCCCCGCCGGCTAGCTGATCCAGACGGCGGGCTCCTTCGAGGAAAGGCCTCCGTGACGCATCGCGCCACGCTTTTCGACCCGGCTCGCGAGGTCGATTCGTGCGGTATCGGCTTCGTCGCCGATACGGCGGGAACGCCGTCGCACGCGCTCGTCGAGGTGCTCCTGGAGGCGCTACGGCGAGTGCGCCACCGCGGCGCGACCGTCGCCGACGGCAGAACCGGCGACGGCGCCGGGATCCTCGTGCCGATCCCGGCGTTTCTCGTCGAAGGCGCAGACGGGCTCGCAATGATCTTCTCCCGCGGCGAGCAGGATCGCGCCGTGGTCCAGGCGGGCTGCGCTGCCGAGGGGATCGGGGTCACGGGCTGGCGTAACGTGCCCGTCGATCTGGACGAGCTCGGTGCGAGCGCGCGTGCCTCGGCACCGGTGCTCGAGCAGGCGCTCCTGGTGCGCCCGGACGGTCTGGACGACGACGAGATCGAGCTCCGTGTCTTTCGCGCCCGGAAGCGGATCGAGTCGGCCGGCGGGCCGTACGTCGCCTCGCTGTCGTTCCGCACCGTCACCTACAAGGCCCTCTGCTCGGCGGATCACCTCGCCTCGTTCTACGCCGACCTGCGCGACGCTCGCTTCGTCGCACCTTTCGGGATCTTCCACCAGCGCTTCTCGACGAACACTGAGCCGTCCTGGGAGCGCGCCCAACCGTTCCGGCTGCTCTGCCACAACGGCGAGATCAACGCGATCCAGGGCAACGTCAACTGGATGCGGGCACGCGAAGGGCGGCTCGGGTCGGACGACGACTCGCTGCTCGCCCCGGTCGTCGACGAGCGCGGCTCCGACTCAGCGATGCTCGACAACGCCCTCGAGCTTCTCGTCCGTCACGGCCGCGAGGTCGCCCACGGGGTGACGATGCTCGTGCCACCGGCCTGGCAGAGCGACCCCGAGCAGGCGCCCGACGTCCGCGATTTCTACCGCTACCACGCCGGGGTCGTGGAGCCCTGGGACGGGCCTGCGGCGCTCGTCTTCACCGACGGCCGTGTGGTCGGCGCGGCACTCGACCGTAACGGGCTGCGACCGCTCCGGCTTGCGGAGTGCGAGGACGGGCTCGTCGTCTGCGGCTCCGAGGCCGGTCTTGCCGACCTCGAAGGCCGCGGGCGCGTCCGCCGCACGAAGCTCGGGCCTGGGCAGATCGTCGCCGTCGAGCCCGGTCGCGGCGCGGAGCACGACAACGCGATCAAGAGCCGTCTCGCGCGCCGGCGCCCCTACGGGCGCTGGCTCTCGGCCGGGCGAGTCCCGCGCACCTGCGGAGCACCGTTCGAGGCGCCCGCCGGTGACCTCTTGCAACGCCAGCTCCTGCACGGCTGGACGCGGGAGGACGTTCTGACGTATCTGCGGCCGATGGCATCGGCGGGGCACGAACCGACCTCTTCGATGGGTGACGACACGGCGATCCCGCCGCTCGCGAACCGCGCCCGCCCGCTCGCGTCCTATTTCCGGCAGCGCTTCGCACAGGTGACCAACCCGCCCATCGACCACATCCGCGAGCGTCATGTGATGTCGATCCAGACGCTGCTCGGCGCGCGCGCACCCCTGCTCGTGGAGTCGCCGGAGGCCGCCGGAGGCTACGAGCTGGAGTCGTTCTTCCTCTTTCACGGGGCGCTGGAAGGCGTTCCGACGGTCGCGCTGCAGGCGACATTCGAGCCTGGGGAAGGGCTGCGGGCGGCCTGTGAGCGCCTCGCGGACGAGGCTGCTACAGCCGCCCGCGACGGCGCGGTCCTGGTCGTCACCGATGCGGCGGCAAGCAGCGAGCGCCCGCCGATCCCGGCGCTGCTTGCGGTGGCCTTCGTGCACCACCACCTCGTGGAGCTCGGGCTGCGGACCCGGGCCACCCTCGTCGTCGAAAGCGCCGAGCCTCGCGAGGTGCACGATTTCGCCTGCCTGCTCGGCTACGGCGCCGAGGCGATCTGCCCATCCCTCGCGCTCGAGACGGTTGCCTCGCTCGCCGCCGACGACAAGCTCGGTCGTGACCACCCGACTCCGGCGGAGGCTCAGTGGCGCTACCGACGCGCCATCGAGGAAGGCGTCCTGAAGGTGCTCTCGAAGATGGGTATCTCCGACCTCGCGAGCTACTGCGGGGCACAGATCTTCGAAGCCGTCGGCGTGGGGCCTGAGCTCGTCGACACGGCCTTCCGCGGAACGCCATCCGCCGTCGGCGGCATCGGCTGTGCCGAGCTCGAGGAGGACGTCCTGGGCCGGCTCGCATCGCTCTCGGGCCCGCGACCGGCCCTTGCCCACCCCGGTTATGTCAAGTTCCGCAAGGGGGGCGAGGGGCATGCAACGGAGCCCGTGGTCGTCGAGGCTGCCCACGAGATGGCCGCCGCCCACGCGCTGCGACGCTCGCTCAACGGGGCGGGGGCGGCGCTCTACGACCGGTTCGCGGCCCTCGTCAACGAGCGGGAGCCACTCGAGCTCCGCGACCTGCTCGAGCTCGCCAGCGTGCAACCGGTTCCGCTTGCCGAGGTCGAGCCGGCGACCGAGATCGTCAAGCGCTTCTCGGGCGGTGCGATGTCACACGGGTCTCTCTCGAAGGAGGCGCACGAGACGATCGCGATCGCGTTCAACCGGCTGCACGGGCGGTCGAACTCGGGTGAGGGCGGGGAGGACCCCTCGCGGTTCGGCACCGAGCGAAACTCGGCGATCAAGCAGATCGCCTCGGGCCGCTTCGGTGTCACACCCGCCTACGCCGCCGCCGCGGACGAGTTGCAGATCAAGATCGCCCAAGGGTCGAAGCCCGGAGAGGGCGGCCAGCTCCCGGGCCACAAGGCGACCACCGAGATCGCACGTCTTCGTCACACGCAGCCCGGGATCGCGCTGATCTCGCCGCCGCCGCATCACGACATCTATTCGATCGAGGATCTCGCGCAGCTGATCTTCGACCTCCGGCGCGTGAGTCCTCAAGCCGCGGTCTCCGTCAAGCTCGTCGCGGAGGCCGGGATCGGTCTGGTCGCGGCGGGTGTCGCGAAGGCGCTCGCCGACGTGATCCACGTCGGCGGTGCGGACGGCGGGACCGGGGCCAGTCCGCTCTCCTCGATCAAGCACGCCGGCGCGCCCTGGGAGCTCGGCCTGGCCGAGACCCAGCAGGCTCTTGCCGCGAACGGGCTCCGCGGCCGCGTCCGGCTACGCGTCGACGGCGGAATCAAGACGGGCCGGGACGTGCTGGTCGCCGCGCTGCTCGGCGCCGACGAGGTCAGCTTCGGCACCGCATTGCTCCTGGCCGAGGGCTGCCTGATGGTGCGTTCCTGCCACGTGGACACCTGCCCGGTCGGGATCGCGACCCAGCGGCCGGAGCTGCGTGCGAAGTTCGCCGCAACGCCCGAGATGGTGCAGGCCTACCTCCTCTATGTCGCCGAGGAGGTCCGGCGCCATCTGGCCTCGGTCGGCCTGCGGTCGTTCGACGAGGCCGTCGGACGAACGGATCTGCTCGTTCTGCGGGAGGTCGGCGGCCGCGCCCGGCTGCTCGACCTGACGCCGCTGCTCGCACGCGTCGAAGGGAAGCGGCGCTACGTCGGCGATCCGGTGCCGGTGGCGGGCGGAGGCGAGCTCGACGACCGCCTCGCAGCTGACGCGGCGCCCGCGCTCCAGGGCGCGGCGATCGTCGAGACGACGTACCGGATCACGAACTCCGACCGCGCCGTCGGCGCCCGGGTCGGAGGCGCGGTCGGTGCCTCCTTCGGGGCGCAGCCGCCGCCGGGCCGGATCCGCGCGCGGTTCCAGGGCTCCGCGGGGCAGAGCTTCGGCGCCTTTCTCGCGGCCGGGATCGAGCTCGACCTGGAGGGCGAGGCGAACGACGGCGTCGGCAAGGGCATGAGCGGCGGGCGCATCGTCGTTTCCCTGCCGAGCGACACCCTCGGGCCACCCCACCTGCTCGGAAACACGACCCTCTACGGCGCGACGGGCGGTGAGCTCTTTTGCGCCGGGCCGCCGGCGAGCGCTTCGCGGTGCGCAACTCGGGGGCGCTCGCGGTCGTGGAGGGCGTGGGCGAGCACGGCTGCGAGTACATGACCAGCGGGGTCGTGGTCGTTCTCGGTCCGGTCGGGCGGAACTTCGCGGCCGGCATGACCGGCGGCCGTGCCTATGTCCTCGACTCCGACCTCTTCGCCACGCGTCTCAACCTCGAGCTCGTCGAGGCAGCTGCCCTCTCGACCCTAGAGGCGGAGGAGGCGCACGATCTCGTCGCCCGCCATCTCCGGCACACCGGTTCGGACGTGGCCCGCCGCCTGCTCGAAGACTGGCGGGCCGCGGTCGCCCAGCTGCGGCTCGTCACCCCGCGCGCCGACGCGGCACGGGTCGAGAGCGAGCACGAGGGAACGGCGACGGTCGAGGCGAACGCCGAAGTGGCTGCCGAGACCCGCTGAGCAGGCCGCTAGTGGTCGGTCGATAGCAGCGCGCGGCCGACCACCGCAGACTCCGCCCCCGCGTCCGCCAGGGCGGCAACGTCCGCGCCCGAGCGGATGCCTCCGGCTGCCAGGACTCGTAGCCCGGACTGCGCGACCTGCGCGACCAGCTCGACGTCCGGCCCGCGGAGGGTGCCGTCGCGGGCGATAGCCGTGCAGAGAACGCGCCGTACCCCCGCTTCGGTGCAACGCGCGACTGCGTCGTCCAGCGTCAAGTCGGTCCCGGCCGTCCAGCCCCTGCTGCGAATCTGCCCGTCGCGGACATCCAGGGCGACGATCACGCGATCTGCAAAGGCCGCCACCCAGGGTGCGGGATCCGGGAAAGCCGCGGTTCCGACGACGACGCGCGCAGCCCCGGCCTCGAGCAGCCTCTCGGCGTCGCGAAGGCTTCGGATGCCGCCGGATGCCTGAACCGCGGCGGGGGCGGCGGCGGCGGCGACCCGGCGAACGAGGCCGGAGCGAACCTTCCCCGTCCGGGCGCCGTCGAGGTCGACGAGGTGGATGCGCCGCGCTCCGGCGGCGGCGAAGCGCTGCACGAGCGCGACCGGGTCGCCGCCGTCGGCGACGACGTCCTCGTAGTCGCCGCGATAGAGCCGGACCGCGCGGCCGCCGAGGACGTCGACGGCCGGGATGACGTCGATCGGCGTCTCCAGCCACTCTTTCAGCATGGCAGCATGTTAACGTGTTAACATGCTGCCCAATGCCGGACGGGGATCGACATTCATGGCGCACGCGCCAGATGAGAGACCTCGCCGACGCGATCCTGACCCTCCGGTCGAGGAGCGAGCTGGAGCGGTTCCTGCGGGACCTGTGCACGGTCTCCGAGCTCGAGGCGATGGCACATCGCTGGGAGGTGGCCCGGCTCCTGGATCGCGGCCTGCCGTATCTGCAGGTCGCGGAGGCGACCCACGCCTCGACCACGACGGTGACCCGGGTCGCGCACTGGCTCCGCCACGGCGAGGGCGGCTACCGGCTCGCGCTCGACCGCACGACACGCGCGACAGCGACCGCCTGACGATCGCGGTTCCCGCGAAGGGGAGGCTGCGCGAGCCGTCCGTTTCGCTGCTCGCGGACGCAGGGCTCGGACCTGAGGAGCCCGGCGAGCGCGCGCTCGCCTTCCCGTGCCGGAACGCTCCGGTCGACGTGCTGCTCGTCCGGGCGGCGGACGTGCCCGAGTACGTCCAGGACGGGGTCGTCGACTGCGGCATCACCGGGATCGACCTCGTGCGCGAGCGCGGCGCCCGCGTCCGCGAGCTGCTCCGGCTCGGGTTCGGATCGTGCCGCCTCGAGGCGGCGGTCCCCGAGGAATCTGCTATCCGGTCGGTCTCCGACCTCGCCGGCGCGACCGTGGCGACCGTCTATCCCCGCCTGACACGTGAGCTCCTGCCCGTCCCCGTCGAGGTCGTCGACGTCACCGGGTCGGTCGAGATCGCACAGCGGCTGGGCCTGGCGGAGGCAATCGTCGATCTTGTCTCATCGGGCAACACCCTGCGGACGAACGGTCTGCGCTCGATCGGCTTGCTCCTCGAATCGGAGGCAGTGCTGATCGGGCGGGACGGCTGCGCCGACGGGCTGACGTCGATGCTGCGCGCCGTCGTCGACGCGCGTGCGCACCGCTACGTGATGCTGAACGCGCGCGAGGAGCGCCTCGACGAGGTCTGCGAGATCATCGGCGGCGCGCGGGCAGCGAGCGTGCTGCCTCTCCACGAGCCGGGGCTGGTCGCGGTGCACGCCCTCGTGCCGGCGGCGGAGATCTGGCGGCTCCTGCCGCGGCTGGAGGCGGCCGGAGGCTCCTCGATCCTCGTCGTGTCCGTCGAGCGGATGGCGTCTTGAGCATCGTCGAGGACGTTCGGAAGCGAGGCGAAGCCGCCGTGCGCGAGTGGGCGCTCGAGCTCGACGGGGTCGTGCCGGCGCGTGCCGTCGCCGAGCCGGAGCGCCTTCCGCGCGAGGCGCTGCTCGAGCTGGCCGACCGTGTCCGCCGCTGGCACGAGGCGCAGGTTCCACGCGACATCGAGCTCGAGATCGAGCCCGGCGTCGTCCTGGAGCGCCGCTGGATTCCGCTCGAGACGGTCGGAATCTACGTGCCGCGCGGCCTGCTCTCGACGCTCGTCATGTGCGCCGTGCCGGCCCAGGTCGCCGGGGTCGAACGGCTGATCGTCTGCACGCCGCCTTCCGGAGCCGGTCTCGTTGCGGCGGCGGCGGAAGCGCTCGCGCTCGACGAGGTCTGGGCGCTCGGCGGACCGCAGGCGATCGCCTGGCTCGCCTATGAGCGCCGGGTGGACAAGATCGTCGGCCCCGGGAACGCGCACGTCAACGCCGCCAAGCTCGCAGTCTCGCGCGAGGTCGCGATCGATCTCCCGGGCGGCCCCTCCGAGATCGTCGTCGTCGCCGGCGAGGGGTCCGATCCGCGCGTCGCCGAGCTCGAGCTCGCAGCCCAGGCGGAACACGGCCCCGGAACGGTCTGCCGGGTGGTCGCCACCCTCGAGGAGGCGGAGGCGCTCGCGCCCGAGCACCTCGTCCTCCTAGGCTCGGCGGAGGTCGAAGCCGACCAGGTCCGGAATGCGGGCGCCGTCTTCGTCGGGCCCTCCTCGGCGGTCGCCGCCGGCGACTACGCGACCGGGGGGAACCACGTCCTGCCGACCAGCGGCTGGGCGCGGTCGGTGGGCGGGCTCGGCACCGAGACGTTCATGAAGCCGGTCACGGTGCAGCGACTCAGCTCGGAGGGCCTGGCCCGGCTGCTACCGACGATCGAGGCGCTCTCAGCTGCCGAGGGCATGCCGGCCCACGCAAGGGCGGCGCGACGGTGAGGGCGACGGCGCCAGGATTTTCGCCGTACCGCTGGGCAACCCCGACCGGCGAAGTCGCCGCCATCGCCGGGATCGATCCGTCACAGGTGATCCGCTTCGACCAGAACACGCCCTCCCTGCCGCTCCCGGAGGCGCGCCCGGGGACGATCGCCGGAGCGCTCACACGCGTCAGCGGCTATCC
>JBBRYK010000011.1:0-53407 GCA_038237665.1 Gaiellales bacterium
AGGCCGACCGGCTGCTCGGCGAGGGAGCCGAGGTGCCGGAGGTGGCGAAGCAGCTGGCGGTTTCGGAGCAGACGCTGCATCGCTGGCGGTTGCAGTACGGCGGCTTGAAAGCCGACGATGCGAAGCGGCTGAAGGAGCTGGAGAACGTGCGGCTGAAGCGGATGGTGACTGGATCAGCTGCTCGAGCTCGACGCCTGGAGCTAGCCGGGTCGAACCGGCGACCTTTTGGGTGGGATCTGGGCGGTCGCCGCCATACGAGCCCCTCGTTTACGGACGGCTGGGCGGGCCGGTTGCTTGCTCGACTCCGGTCAAACAAGAGTTAAGATGATGAGGTAACTCCCTGCAAAACAGGCATTTCAAGTAAGCGTTCAGGCCCGCGGTGCGGTCAGGCGAGCGCGGGGATGGGGTCGCCGCGGATCCTGGCGGTGAGGACGTCGCTGAGGTAGGCGAAGAGCGAGCGTTGTTGCAGGCGGCAGGTGACCGACGCTGAGAGCAGCCGCTCGATCGTGCGTTCGCCTTGCTCTGATTGGCTGCCGAGGGAGAGCTTGCGGTAGATGACGGCGCCGCGGAGGCCGCGTTCGGCGTGGTTGTTGGTTGGCTCGACGCCGTCGGTGTCGGTGAAGGTCCAGAGTGCGGGCCAGCGCTTGAGGAGGTTGGTGGCGAACTGGCGGTGGTACTTCGTCCTCGGGCTCTTGCGGGCGGCGTGCTCGAGCAGCGCGCGGAGCTTGTCGTGCAGGGGCGCGGTCCGCGCTTGCAGTCGGGCCCGGTCGCCGTCGGCCTGGTAGCTCTCCCAGGCGGCGAAGAGGTCGCGCGCGATCTGGAGGCCGTCTGAGCCGAACCGTTTCTGCTCGGCCATCCCTTCGCTGTGGGCGGTGAAGTCCCTGAGCAGGTGCGCCCAGCAAAGCTGTCGGCGGGTCGGGTCGAGGTAGTCGTAGCCGCGCCAGCGGTCGGAGCAGACGATCCCGGCGTAGCGCTCCCCGAGCAGCGTCCTGGCCTCGAAGCCGTGACGGCCGGCCGCGATCCGGAAGACGGCGGTGCGGGCGCTCAGGGCGCCCCAGAGGGTGCGCTTGCCGCCGGCGGTCTTCCAGCCGGTCTCGTCGATGTTGACCACCGGCGCCGACTTGAGCTCCTGCTCCAGCCGGGTGTGAGCCGCGGCCAGCACCGCTCCGGTGCGCTGCACGATCGCGTCGACCGAGCCGGTGGAGAGCTCGACGCCGAACAGCTCGCGGGCGAGCTCGGTCGTGTCGCGGCGAGAGACACGGTTTCTGACCGCGAGCGTCACGACCGCCGCCTGCAGCCGCGGCCCGAACGACGATCGCGGCACCTCGCCGGGGAGCTCGGCCCGCGTCTCGCGGGCGCAAGCGGGGCAGCGCAGCCGGTGCAGGCGGTGCTCGCTCACGCTGACCGCGATCGGAGGCAGCTCCGCGACCTGGTGCCGCCACGGCTCCGCCGCGTCGACCAGCTCCCGCTCAGCGAAGACGTGCGCACACGAGCGGCACCGCTCGGGCCAGTGCTCGACGACCTCGTCCACCTGCTCGGGCGCAAGCAGCCGCCGGTGCCTGCCCTCGTGCCCGGGCTGGCCGCCCCGCTTGCGGCCCGAGCCTCGCCGGCGTAATCGCGCCGGTGCCGAGGGCGGATCCTGCGAGGGCGGCAGCGACGAGTTGCGCGAGCTGCGATTGAGCCGCTGCTCGAGCTCGGCCAGCCGAGCCTCCAGCCGCCGGTTCGCCTCGACCAGCTCGCCGATCCGCAGCAGCAGCGCGACCGCCGTCTCCCGGTCGCCGTCCAGGATCGCCTCCGCCTCGGCCCGCTCCATACCGGCCCCATTCGCCGAGCCGAGCCAGGTCCCTTCCTACTTCAAAACAATAAAACCCTGTATCTTCGGCGCTCGATCAACGATCCCTCCCAGGGAGCTGAACGCTTACCTTGTGCGCAGCCATGCTCGGCCCGTGATCTGTGCGAGCTATGACTCGCGCTTGACGCGCTCGGGCCTGCGGCGGAGAATCTCTCGTCACCCTCGGGGAGGTCGGACATGACGTACGAGACGGACATACCGGACGAGACGGAAATGCCGGACGAGAGCACGACTCTGACGGAATTTCTGATCAAAAACACGGGCAGAGCTTACGACGATCTGCTGGAGAAGCTGAACGGAGACGCCGGAGCCGGCCTAGCGGAAGACGCGAAAGAGGCTCTGCGCAGCAACGATCTTCTTCGGATCACCCATGTGCTCGAGCGCGAGGCCTGCAAGCCAGGGACGGATCAGCCGCCGCCCTCGATGAACGTCATCATCCGGTTTCCTCCCCGCTAGGGACGCTAGGCCGAGGAGCCGTGCGGCAAGGCTCCCTCACGGTTGTCGGCACGGGAATCCAGCTCGCCGTCCAGCTCACCCCCGAGGCGCGAGCGTGCCTCCAGCGTGCTGAGGTGGTCTTTCATCTGTCGGCCGAGCCCGTCACGAGAGAGTGGCTGCGACAGATCCTGCCCGCCTCGCGCTCGCTCGACAGCCTCTATGTCAGCGGCGGCGACCGGATGGACACCTACGACGCGATCGTGGAGGAGGTGCTCGGCGCCGTTCGCAATGGACGGAACGTCTGCCTTGCCTTCTACGGGCATCCGGGCGTGTTCGTGCACCCGTCGCACGAGGCGATCCGCCGCGCGCGCGAGGAAGGATTCGAGGCGAGGATGCTCCCGGCGATCTCCGCAGAGGACTGTCTTTTCGCCGACCTCGGCGTCGACCCCGGTGTGATGGGATGCCAGTCCTACGAGGCGACCGACTTCCTCGTCAACCGGCGGCGTTTCGACACGTCCGCAGCCCTCGTCCTCTGGCAGGTAACCGTGATCGGCGAGATGCACCACGTCCTGGAGCCGAACCTGAGGGCGTTCGGCGTCCTGGTCGACTACCTCTTGCAGTTCTACCCCGCCGGCCACGAGGTCACGATCTACCAGGCCTCCCCATACGCGGTGTGCGATTCGATCGTCAATCGCGTTGCGCTCTCGCTGGCCCCGGCCTGCGAGCTGCCTCCGCTCGCGACACTGTTCGTACCGCCGGCGAAGCGCCCCACGCCCGACCCTGAGATGTGCAAACTCCTCGGGCTCACCTAGGGTGCCGACCACAGCAAACGCTGACCGTCAACTGCCGACGACCGTCTCCTGGAGAAGCGTGTTCGCCTGCTTCGCAGCGACGACGTTCCCCTTGCGCTCATAGAGGCGCACCGCGTCGAGCAACGCCGACCGCGCTTCCTCCCCGCGACCGCGCGCGCCGAGCACGTGCCCGAGGCTGACGAGCGCGTCGGCCTCGAGGTTCAGGTAGTCCGTCTCGGCGGCGACGGAGACGGCCTCGCGCGCGAGTCGTTCCGCGTCGACCACCGCCCCGAGCTGGGCCCAGATTTTCGCGCGCGCTGCCCGCCACCAGACCGCCGAGAGGACATCGTCCGCAGGGGACATGTCCTCGCTGATCGCCGTGTACCGCTCGGCCTCGTCGTCTCGGCCCTGGAGGTGGAGGACTTCTGCCAGCAACGCCGCATGGCTCGAAAGGTTCCCTTTCTCTCCCATCTCCTCGAGCGTGGCGTAGCCGATACGGAGCTGCTGCTCGGCCGCCGCAAGGTCGCCGGCCAGCAACTCGACGGCGCCTGCGTACATCCGCACGCTCGCCAGTTGGACCGTCCGACCGAGTTCTTCGAAGATGGCGTGGCTCCGGCCGTAGAGCGTCCGCGCTCCCTCGAACTGCCCGCGCATCGCCTCGAGGTAGGAGAGAAAGGCAGTGATCGCAGCGGTGAGGACGAGATCGCCCCGGCTCTGCTCGGCGAGCTGCTCGCATCGGGTTACCGCCTCGTCGACCGGCGTGGGTCCGACGAGCGCTGCGCGGGCCATGGCGTTCAGCGTGGAGGATGTCTGCGCGCGATCGCCCGCACGCTGCGCATGGAAGAGGGCGCGCTCCAGGACACGCTCCATCTCGGCGATCTCGCCCCGGACGTAGCGGACGTTGGCCTGGACACCCCAGGCCCGAGAGGCGCCCAGGTCGTCTCCGAACTCATCGAAGACCATCACCGACTCGCGCGCCACCTCGATCGCGTCGTTCAGGCTCGCCTTCCCCAGGTGGACGCCGAGCCAGACGCGGTCGATTCTGATCCGCCATTCCAGCCGCCGGTCGCTGTGCGCTTCGGCCGCGGCGAGGGCCTCGTCGAGCAGAGCATCCGCACGCGCAAGGTCTCCGCTGTCCATCGCAGCGCGGGCGAGATCCATGAGCAGCTCGGCCCGCAGTGGGTCCAGTGGCTCGCGGAGCTCGATCGCGCGTCGGAGAAGACTCGACGCAGCGTGACTGTCTCCGCGAGCGAGGGCCCGGCGTCCCGCATCGCCGAGGCGCTCACTCGCACGGCGAGCGACGTCACCAGCTCGCCCGTCGATCGCCCCCAGCTCGCGGCGATAAAGGAACGCCTGCTCGAGGTGGTAGCCGACGATCTCCAAGAGCTCTTCGGTGCGTCCGGCGGCCTGGCGCTCGAGCCAGCCGGCCAGCCGCTCGTGCAGGTCGGCCCGCCTCTCCTTCGGAACCGCTCTGTACGCCGCATCGCGGATGAGGATGTGCCCGAACCGGAACGCGTCCTCGGCGGCGAAGGTCGAGCGCTCACGGCGGACCAGATCCTTGCGGACGAGAGACTGCAGCCGGCTGCCGACGTCGCCGGCGACGCTGCCGATGCACAGCTCGGCGACCGCTCCCCACCAGAACACTTGGCCGACGACGGATGCGCGCTGAATCACCGTCCGCTCATCCGGCGGGAGCCGGTCAAGTCGCGCCGTGAGGAGCGCATTGATGCTCGGCGGGATGGCAAGGTCGTCTAGGTCGCCGCGCGAGAACCCGGGCTGAGCGCGGGTCCCAATCACGTCCTCGTCCATGAGCATGCGCACGAGCTCCTGGACGAACAGCGGGTTTCCCTCCGCCACCTCGGAGATCCGGCCGAGCGCCTCGTCCTGTAGAGGCACGTCTCCCACGAGGTTGCGGATCAGTCGCTCGCTATCGCTGTCGGAGAGGGGCTCGAGGACGGTCACCACTCGGTTCCTGCTCGGGATGTTCCACGAGGGACGAACGTCGAGCAGCTCGGGCCGGGCGAGGCAGCAGAGGAGGATGGGAAAACCGGTGCTCCACCCGATCAGATACTCGACGAGATCGAAGAACGTCTCCTCTGCCCATTGGAGGTCGTCGAAGATCACGACGAGTGGTCGCTCGGCCGCCAGCGCTTCGAACAGCTTGCGGACGGCCCAGAACGTTTCCTCCGTCCGCGGCACTGCCTCGCCGCGGCCGATCGCGGCAGCGATGCGGTCGGAGATGAGCGGGGCGTCTTCCTCGGTGGCCGGGAGCAGGCTCGTGATTTTCGCCCGGGCCTGCTCGGGAGAGTCCCGCTCGGTGAGCCCGGCCGTGAGCTTCACGATTTCGACGAGCGGCCAGAAGGTGATGCCGTCGCCGTAGGGCAGGCAGCGGCCACGGACGACCGTTGCCTGCTCGCCGGCGGCCTTGATGAACTCGTGCGTGAGCCGCGACTTGCCGATCCCGGCAGGGCCGAGGACGGCCAAGAGGCGGCACGAGCGCTCCGACTGGGCGAGCTCCAACGTCCCCTGAAGCGCCGCCAGATCGAGTTCCCGCCCGACCAGCGGGGAGTCGAGGCGGACAGGCGTCGTCTCCGCGTCCTGCAGCACCGTGAGCAGCCGCCAGGCGACGATGCCACGCTTTCCTTTTGCCTGGACTTCGCCCACTTCCTCGGCGAGGACGGCCTCCTTGACCAGCTGATACGTGGCTTCACCGAGCCTGATCTCACCGCTGACTGCGGTCTGCTCGAGGCGCCTGGCAACGACGACGGCGTCGCCCGTCGCGAGCACCTGATCCGTATTCGGGTTGCCGGCTACGACCTCGCCGGTATTCACACCGGTTCGGATCGCGATTTCTAGATTCCAGGTGCGTTGAAGCTCGTGGTTGAGCTCGGCCAGCGCCCCCCGCATCTGCGCAGCGGCGCGGACCGCTCGCAACGCGTCGTCCTCGTGCAGGACCGGGATGCCGAAGAGGGCCATCACTGCGTCGCCGATGAACTTCTCGACCGTACCGCCGTGCTGTTCGATCGCGCCTCGCATTGCCTCGAACCATTGCCCGATCACGCGGCGATGCGCCTCGGGATCGAGCAGTTCGCCGAGCCGCGTCGAGTTGACCACGTCGCAAAAGACGACCGTGACGGTCTTGCGCACCTCGACCGTCGCAGGTCCCGGCTCGACCGGCGCACCGCAGGCCGAGCAGAAGCGTGCTCGCTCGGCGTTCTCCTCGCCGCATCGCAGGCATGTGGGCACGGCTTGAGTCTAGGCGTGTCCCCCGTTTCGGCCTAACGGCCGAAGCCGCATGTCGGGGCCGGCCGGGGTCGGGTCGGGGACTCGAGTCCGGTGCGTACCCTGGGGCGTGGTGGGCATGTTTTTTCACTCGTCTGAGCCGCCGCCGGAGCGTTCCGCGGACCCGTTGGTGCGCCGGTCGAATCTGCGTCGGATCGGGCGCCTGTTCGCGCCGTACAAGTTGCGTCTGGGCGGGGTTCTGCTGTTGATCGTCGTTTCGGCGGGGCTTGGCGTCGTGCCCGCCTTCTTGCTCAGGCGTGTGTTGGAGGCGATCGGGCGGAACGACACGACGTCGCTGTCGCTCAGCGCGGGCGGGATGATCGCGATCGCGATCGCGACCGGGGTGCTGGGCGTGATCCAGACTCTGCTTTCCAATCAGGTCGGCCAGCGTGTGATGCACGACCTGCGGGCTGCTGTGTTTCGGCATCTGCAGCGGCTCTCGCTGGCCTTCTTCACGCGCACGCGCACGGGGGAGGTGCAATCGAGGATCTCAAATGACATCGGCGGTGTGCAGAACGTGGTCACGAACACGGCGACCTCGATCGCGTCGAATGTGACGACGGTCGCGGCGACGATGGTCGGCATGCTCGTGCTGAACTGGAAGCTCGCGCTGTTCGCGTTCGCGTTGATCCCGTTCTTCGTGCTGCTCACGCGCCGCGTCGGCAACGAGCGCCGGCGGATCGCGAGGACGACGCAGGAGACGCTTGCCGACATCTCCAGCCTCGTGCAGGAATCGCTTTCGGTTTCCGGGATCCTGCTTGGCAAGACGATGGGGCGCGGGAACGAGCTCGCGGACCGCTTCGAGACCGACTCGCTTCGCCTGTCCGAGCTCGAGGTGCGCCAGCGGATGGCCGGCCGCTGGGTGATGGCGATGATCCAGACGAGCTTCGCGATCATGCCGGCGGCGGTCTACTGGTTCGGTGGGCTTGCCCTCGCGAGCGGATCGAGCGCGGTCTCGATTCCGGTGCTCGTGGCCTTCACGACGCTGCAGACGCGGCTCTTCTTCCCCGTCGGCTCGCTGCTCGGCGTCGGCCTCGACGTGCAGACGTCGCTCGCGCTCTTCGACCGAATCTTCGAATACCTCGATCAGCCGATCGTGATCGAGGAGAAGCCCGACGCGATCGCCGTCGGGCACGCCGGCGACGTCGTCTTCGACCACGTCTGGTTCGGCTACGAGGAGGAGTGGACGCTCGAGGACGTCTCCTTCACGGTCGCGGCCGGGACGACGACTGCGCTGGTCGGGGAGACCGGCTCGGGCAAGACGACGCTCGGCTATCTCGTGGCGCGACTCTACGACGTCGGACGCGGGAGGATCACGATCGACGGCGGCGACATCCGCGATCTGAGCTTCCAGGCGCTGAGCGACCTCGTCGGCGTTGTCTCGCAGGAGACGTATCTCTTCCACGCCTCGGTGCGGGAGAACCTGCGCTTCGCGAAGCCGGACGCGACCGACGCGGAGATCGAGGCGGCCGCGAAGGCGGCTCGCATCGACCACCTGATCGCGACGCTGCCGGACGGCTATGAGACCGTCGTCGGCGAGCGCGGCTACCGCTTCTCCGGCGGCGAAAAGCAGCGAATCGCGATCGCCCGCACGATCCTGCGCAACCCCCCGATCCTCGTCTTGGACGAGGCGACAAGCTCTCTCGACACCGAGACCGAGCGGCTCGTCCAGGAAGCGCTCGACCAACTCTCCGAAGGACGACCGACGATCGCAATCGCGCACCGGCTCTCGACCGTGCGCGACGCCGACCAGATCATCGTGCTCGACCACGGCCGCCTCGTCGAGACCGGCCGCCACGAGGACCTGATTCTCGCCGGCGGCCGCTACACAGCCCTTGCCGCGGGCGACGCCAAGCTCGGCAGCCCTGCCCTCACCTCCTGACCGGACCGGCGTATGAGGCTCCCCAACACCGCGCACACCTCCCGGCCCCGGCGGATCCACGAGTTCACCCGCGACTTCCGAGTGGAACGCCCAGCGACATGTTTGCGATCGAAACGCCGACGACGCATCGTCCGGCTCGGCAAAGGGTCGGCGGGCCTTCGCCGACTCCGGAGGTCTTCTTGCCGCAGACTACGAGCATCAGCCGGCCTCTTGCCAAGCTTCGAGCGGTTCGGCCCCGCGTGGCAGTTGCTGTGCTTGTCTGCTGTTCGGCGGGGTTTCGCTTCTGGGCGGCGAGTCGCGTTCCCGCACCGTGGATCGCGCCGGATGAGTTCGTTTATGGGTTGCTAGGACGCAGCCTCTATGCCAGCGGTCACTTTCGCATTCTCGGCGAACCGCTGCGCTTCTACACGCTCGTCGTTCCGGCCGTCGTCGGTTTGCCGCTCAGCCTGGGCGATGTCGGGGTTGGATACACGCTTCTGAAAGCACTGCAGGCGACCGTGATGTCGCTGAGCGCCGTGCCGGTCTTTCTGTGGGGCCGATCGCTGATGCCGGTCCGGTGGGCTCTCCTCGCGTCGGCGCTCACGCTTGTCATACCCGGACTCGCTTACTCCGGGCTGATCATGACGGAGGCGGTCTTCTACCCCGTCGCCGTCGCCGCTGCGTGGGCGCTCGCGCGTGCGCTTGTACGGCCGACCCTCGGGAGGCAGTCCATCGTGCTGCTGGCGATCGTGGTCGCCACGGCCACCCGGCTGCAGGCCCTCGTACTCGTGCCTGTGCTGGTGACGTCCGTCCTCGCCGACGCCCTCCTTGATCGTCGGCCTCGGAAAATGATCAGCTTCTGGCCCTCTTTCGTCGGGCTTGCACTACTGATCGGCGCGTGGAGCGGCTGGCAGCTTCGGCACGGCGGGCCGGCGAGTGACGTGCTGGGAGCGTATCGAGCCGCCGGAGAGACGAACTACAGCATCCACGATGCTGCGCTCTTCATCGTCTACCACGCAGGTGACGTCGCGTTGATGACGGGGTTCATCCCGGTTTGCGCCGCCGCCGTCCTGGTCGCCGGGGCTGCGCGTCGACGAGAATCATCGGCTGAAGCTCGCGCCTTTTTTGCCGTTACCGCCTCACTCATCGCGTGGTTCGTCGTCGAGGTCGGGGTCTTCGCGTCGCGCCACGTCGGCCGATTGGCAGAGCGCGACCTGCTCGCGGTCGAGCCGCTCCTCTTCCTCGCGCTCACGCTGTGGCTGGCGCGCGGGGCACCGAGGCCGTTCCTTCCGGCTGCCTCAGCAGCGGCCGGGACTCTGCTCCTGGCCGTCGCGTTGCCGATGAGCAAGCTCGTCTCGCTCGCGGCGCTACCGGACGCGTTTAGCATCATTCCGCTCTACCGCCTGCAGGTTCACGCCCCGTCCGTAGATCTCGATCTCGTCGTGAATCTGATTGCAGGGTTTGCGGTAGTCGCGTTCCTCTTCGTCCCGCGACGACTTGCATGGTCGCTTCCGGCGGGTCTTCTCATCGCGCTCACGGCCGCATCGCTTTCCACCGGGCGCGTCGTTGCCGCACAGGCGACCCTTGTCCGCCAATCGACGCTCGGGACATCGAAGGAGTGGATCGACCGGTCCGCCTCGGAACGTGCGGCCTACCTCTACACGGGTGAGAACTACTGGAACGCGGCCTGGCAGAGCACCTTCTGGAACCGACGCGTTGAGGCCGTATACGACCTGCTCAGCTACCGCGTGCCCGGGCCGCTGCCTCAGCCTTCGGTCGGACCCCTTGAAGACGGCCGTCTCGTCCTGGCCAACGGTCGGGAGGTCGATTCACCATACGTCGTTGCCGATGACGCGGTCACCTTCACGGGAACGCGCGCGGCGCGGGCTCCCGGCGCGGGTCTGTCCCTCTGGCGGGTGCGCCCGCCCCTTCGCCTGGCGATGTGGACGCAACGTCCCCGCTTCGACGTCCCCGGCCCCGACCATCCGGTCGTTCGCGTCTTCGCATGCCGATTTGGCGCGCTCCACTTCACCCTGCATGCCTTCGAGACGCGGGACATCACCCTTCGCCGCAACGGAACCCTTTACCGCAAGCTTCGCCTCGATTCCGGCGCGATCCGTGACTTCAGCGTCCCCGCACGGCCGCCTCGGCCGATCGGCACCCGTCTTTGCATCTTCGACGTCGAGACCGGCGGAGACGTCAACATCGAGAACGTCATTTTCAGACGGGCCGGCTGACTCGGTCCGAGCGAGCTCCGCGACGGACATGTGAGGGCTACGACTGGATCTCGCGCGGCGTCAGAACCGCGAGCACGGAGCCGTCCGGAATCTGCGTGTAGTCGACCCGGAAGACGTGCTCCTGAAGCATCTGGTCGATCGCCGGGTCGTCGGGGAGCTTCGTCGAGATGGCGAACGGCCCGTCGCCCGGAAGCGTCGTTACGAAGGCGCGCTTCAGCTGATCCTCGACCTCGGTCTTCCGAAGGAAAAGGACATTCGTCAGCTGGTACCCCGCGGCCGGCGGAAGGTATTCGATCACCGAGTCGGCGCCGTGGATGTACTTGAAGGTGTACAACGCGATCTCGAACGCCTGCCTGCGAACGAGACGTCCTCGTGGGCGGGAGGCCTTACCCGCGATCGAGCAACGCGATTGAAGCCCGCACAGCGTGTACGGAACGTTGGCCGGGAAGTTGTAGCTGTAGAAGACGTTGTCCTGCCCGCGCGTGTCGTTTCGAACGGCGATGCGCGAGATCTCGGTGCTCTGGATCGTGAAGGGCGCGACGAGGTTCGTCGTCAGCTGGGTGCCCGCCGCGCCGCGGTAGCGGCCGCCGACGTGATCGGCAATTTGACGCGAGCCGTCGAGGCCGCCCGCCGTCGGCTTCCAGGTCGACCAGCGTGTGCCGTTCGCGTCACGCGTCTTGAGCAGGACCGCGAAGGCGATGATCGCGCCCGCCACGACCACGGCCAGCGACAGGTAGGCGACGCTGAACCGGCCCTCGTAGGCCTTGGCGTAGACCGGCCGCCGGCCCCTTGGCGCGGGAAGCGGCTCTGCTACTGCTGCGCTGTCGTTCGGCGTCAGATCGTCGGCCATCGCGCCTCGTCCATGACGTCGATCTCGGGCTTCCGCAGTTTCGCATCGTTGAGCAGCGCGATCAGCTCGTCGCCGTAGAGCTCCCTCCGCTCGATCAGCGTGTCGGCGATCTTCTGCACCGCCTCCCTGTTCGCGTCGATCAGGTGGTAGGCCGTCACGTAGGCCTGCCCGATGATCTGGGCGGCGAGGGCCCGCTTGCTCGGATCCGACAGGACGGACCCGATCGGATTGTGATCGAAAGGCCCGCCGCCGCCCGTGCGATTCATGATCTGGAGGCCGATCGTCTCGAAGCGCTTCATGATCCGCTGGCGGGTCTCGTCTTCTGTCTCGTCGGCGAACGGCCCTTGCAGCTCGACCCGATCCGGTCCCATTCCGCTGGAGCCGACCATGTACGCGGAACGAACCGTCGCGCTTTCGATGTCACCGCCGACCCCGGTCGCGTTCTGCCCGAAGAACACGTGCTCGGCGGCCATCGAGCCGAGCGTCCAGACGAGCTTCCCCATTTCCTCGTCGTGCCAGGAGCTGAATCGCTCTTCCTTCTCGAGAGCCATGTGATGTCCGAGCGAGCCCGCGCGCATCCGGATGGAGAGGCGCGTCGATTCTGCGCCCGGAACGTAGACGTGCGAAGCGACCGCGTGACCGGCCTCGTGGATTGCGACTGCCCGCGTCTCCTCGGGCACGTACTCGACGCCGACGGCCGTTCCGGACTCGACCGTGGTCATTGCTTCGATCAGGTCGTTCCAGCCGAACGACTCCCGGGCATCGTGATGCGCGTAGGTCAGGGCCATGGAGCACACCTGCTCGATCATCGCCGGCGAGTTATGGGTGACTACGAACCCGTCTGTGACGTAGAGGCCGTTGGGGGCGGCGACCGTCACGCATCGCACAGGTTTCGTGCCCACCCGGTCGACGCTCACAATCCGCTTGCGGAACGGCTTGCGTGAGATGCGGTAATCCGCGGCTTTTCGTCCGAGCCGGAACGGCACCAAACCCTCCGGGAGGTCGAGCGCCACGCGCCATCCTTCTCGCTTCGCCCGCACCCTGGCAGTGCCGCCCAACGAGCGAACGAGGAAGGCGACATCGTCGGCCAGCTTGCGTGAGTGTGAGTAGAAAGCCGGTCCAGTGCCCCGCCTGTAGTCCCGTGACCCATCCGTGTCCATCAAGCCCTGCAGGAGAGCAAGGCGATCGTCAGTCGACGCCAGCAGATAGCGCTTCGGGACGGCCTTGTCTTGCCCACGGACACCCCAAAGCTCGAGTTCACGAAGGCTCTCCGTCAATGGATTGGGCTGGGACCTCGGGATGCCCTTGCGGGAACCGCCCGAGAGCCACCAGTTCATCGGGCCGTGCCGTATGAGCGTTACGCCAGCGGGTACGAGCTCCTCTACAGCGGCGATTGTCTCCGAGTCGGCAGTGCAGAAGTCGGGAGTCGTGGAAGTGAGGCCGCCGTCCCCCAGCAGAAGTCCCAGCAGGTACGGGTCGACCGGCAACCTCCGATCGGAGTCGAACTCAACAGGTGCAAGCTTCGGAACGTAGAAGCGGCTGCCCTTCGGCGACCACCGTAGTTTTCGTTCGCGGAGCTCCGACAGGGTCAGGGTCCGATGCAGCATCCGCGGATCCATTGCCTCGACGGTCCAGAGGTGGTCGGCCGAGCATTCGGTCGAGGTCCCGTCGTTGAACGTGACCTCGAAGACCTCCATCTCACCTCGCTCGTGAACGGCGACGACACGGGTTGGCGCGCCATCCGAGCCGATCAGAAGATCGTCGGCTGAAACTTCCCCCATCGTCGTCCAGCCGGACGGAGTCAGCAACTTCGCGTCGAGTGGCTGCGCGTAGCCGTTCGTGATCCGGCCGAGCTCGTCGCGCTTGCGCGGCTCGTCGAGCTCGGGCTGGTGCGAGACCTTCGCGAGGTAGAGGTCGAAGATGTCCTTGCGATCGTCCTTCGTGGGCGTGCGGAACCAGACGTGCCGACCCATCCGGCCCGGTCGCCTGAGGGCCGGATCGAGGTTCTCGAGCGGGACGTTCGTCGCGCCGATGAAGTAGATCTGCGCGTTCAGCGGCTTCGGAGGTGGGAGCCGGAGCGAGACCTTGCCGAGCCGGCGCGGCGTAATGTACGTCGCGTCCAGAATCTGGTTGATCCGGTTCGTCCAGAACCGGCGCATGAAGGGCGGGTTGTCGATGCCGTCCATCGTCACCAGCAGCTGGTTCAGGGCCAGCTGGCCCTGGCCGCCGCCCATGCCGGGGAACATCCCGCCCTGCTCGACGATCGAGCCGAGCCGGTTCAGGAAACCGGCACGATTCGTCGGTCTTGGCGGCTCGCGCTCGGCAAAGAGGCGGTCGCGCCAGGCGCGGCTCTCGAGGATCAGGTCGCCCGAAGGGTTGAGCGCGCCGTAGGGACCGTAGAAGCAGTGATCGTGGAACGACGAGACCGTCGACCGCGCTCCTCCCAGGGAGGACCGCCGCATGCCGACGGCGTCGATCTCGTCGATGAAGACGATGCATTGCCCGCCCCACTTGCGGGCCAGGCGCTTGGCCTTGCGCGCGAGGAAACGGACGATCAGCGCGTCGATGCCGATGAACGTCTGGGCGAAGCCGGAGCCGGGGATCGTGACGAAAGGCGAGTTGAATCCGGTGGCGAGCGCCTTGGCCAGCATGGTCTTGCCGGTCCCCGGAGCCCCGAAGAAGATCAGGCCGCGCTCCCGCTTGCCGCCCGCCTTCTCGAATGCCTCGCCCGACTGCCAGAGCGAGACGACACGCCGGACCTCCTCCTTCGCCTCCGCCTGCCCTCGCACGTCGTCCAGCTTCACGCCCCAGTCGGCGTCGCCCGGCTCGTAGCCGCGGATCTGCGAAACCCCCATCAGCAGCAGGGGGCCCATGAAGATCATGAAGTTGAAGATGAAGAAGAGGAAGAATTGGAAGAAGAGCGCGATCGTCGAACCGCTGAAAAGGCCGGTGAAGCTGTGCCAGAGATGGCCGGCCTCGCCGAGCCAGGTGCGATTGGAGCGGACCCAGAAGATCGTGACGACAGCGATGACGACGACTCCCAACCGGAACCAGAAGCGCCAGAACCAGGCCCGCCTGCGACCCATGACGTCCTCGTCGCGGAGACGCCTGTCGTCGGTGCCGAAGAGACTCGGCCACGGGATGAACCGGCGAAACACGAGATCGACTAGCCCGCGGAACGCGGCGATGATCCCGAATGTGGCCAGCAGCGCCCAGTACCAGGCCCAGCCGTTGTGCCGCTGGAACCAGACGAACGGGACGGGGCTGGTGAGAACCGCGACGAACGTCGCCGCCCGGGTCAGACGGCGCCATTGGCCGGCGAGTTCCAGGGATGCGCCGCCTGTTGCGATCCCCGGGACTAGATCCGTGCTCGACATCGATTCAGTGTAGTTAGACGAGGAAACGATGCCCGGGATGGCGGATTCACTGGAATTCTTCGCTCCGGCCGAGGTCGAGCGGGCTCGGCGCTACCACCGGCCCCGCTATGTCCTTCTACTCGTCGACCTCGTGCTCGGATTGGGCGTGCTCGCCGCCTTTGCCTTCGGGTGGCCGGGCGACCGGCTCGACGAGGCACTTCGCAGTGTCCACTGGGCGGCCCGCGCGGCGCTCGAGGCCGCCGCTGTGGTGGCTGCCCTCGAGGTCGTCCGGCTGCCGGGCTCGTTCTGGCTCGGCCACCTGCGCGAGCGGCGCTACGGCTTCTCGACGCAGAGCCTCCGCGGCTGGCTCGTAGACCAGGCGAAGGGGCTGGCGCTCGGGCTCGTGTTGACCGCGGGTGCGCTGACCGCGCTGGTGGCGACCGCCCGCAGGTGGCCGCACGCCTGGCCGCTGGTTGCGGCGCCGGCCTTCGCCGCGGTCGTGCTCGTCCTGAGCTTCCTGGCGCCGGTCGTCCTTGAGCCGGTCTTCAACCGCTTCCGGCCGCTCGAGGACGCGGAGCTCGCGCGCGAGCTCCGCGCGCTCGCCGAGCGGGCAGGGGTGCCGGTCAGCGACGTCCTCGTCTGCGACGCGAGCCGGCGGACGACGAAGCACAACGCGTACGTGTCGGGGCTGGGGCGGACCCGTCGGGTCGTCGTCTACGACACGCTGCTCGACCGCGGGAGGCCCCGTGAGCTGAAGCTGATCGTCGCCCACGAGCTCGGCCACAGGCGCGCCAGGCACGTCTTCAAGGGCACGCTGCTCGGGCTTGCTGGCGCGGCGGCGTTCGTCGTGTGCCTGTGGGCAGTGCTGCACTGGGACGCGCTACCCGCGCCGGGCAACCCGCGCGTCGTGCCGGTCGTGCTCTTCGTCGGGTCGCTGCTCGAGCTGCCCCTGCTTCCGCTCGGGGCCGCGCTCTCCCGTCGGTGGGAACGTGAGGCCGACCGGTTCTCGATCGACCTGACCGGCGACCGGGAGGCGTACGCAGCGGCCCATCTCGACCTGGCGCGTGCCAACCTCGCGGACCTCGCGCCGCCGCGGTTGGTCTACCTGCTCACCTTCAGCCACCCGACCCCACCGGAGCGGCTGGCGGCTAGTTGTAGGGCCTGACCGCGCGCACGAACCGTGTCTCGTAGCTGCCGCCCGCCAGGGGGACGACGCGCACGATGTCGCCGCTGTGCGGTGCCTGCACCATCAGTCCGTTGCCGATGTACATGCCCTCGTGGTGGGGCGTGCCGCCGCGGAGGTCGAAGAACAACAGGTCGCCGGGCTGAAGCTGGCCCGGATCGACGAGCGTGCCCTCTTTCCACTGGTAGCCCGTCCAGTGGGAGAGCGAGACGCCGACCTGCCTGTACGCGTACATCGTGAGCCCGGAGCAGTCGAACCCGGAAGGGTTCTCGCCGCCCCAGACGTACGGAACGCCGACGAATTTCAGGGCGATCGACGCAGCCTGGGCGCCGAGCGAGTTGCCCCAGACGGTCTTCAGGCCCTCGCCGAAGGCGGGAAGCTGGAGTCCGCTTTCGGGCGACGGGCCTGCGCCGAACCGGATGTCGTCAGGATTGCCGCCGAGCCGGCGGAGGTAGGTCGCGACGTTCCGCGGCTCCTCGCCGTTCGTGTGGTGGGGGTCGTTCGAGGCGCCGACGGGGGCGTACTTCGCGGCGATCGAGAAGACGTCCAGCCGGCCTTCGGTGAGGTAGCCGGTCTGGAGTCCTGCTGCCACCGTGCGGATTGCTTCGTCCCACGAGGCGAAGTTTGCGGAGCCCCAGCCGAAGGGGTTGAACGGCCGGAAGAGGAACTTGCCGAACGAGGATTCCGCGCCGGAGAGCGCGACGAGGTAGCGCGGGTCGATTCCGGTCGAGCGGCCGGCGGAGACGAAACTCGAGCCCGCACCGGCCATGGGCGAGCCCTCCGAGCGCAGGAACGAGTCGAGCTGCCCGGCGAGGCCGGCGTCGCCGACCTGGGCGGCAGCATCGACCTGCGCGAAGGAGGCCGGGGTGGAGGACGCGCTGTCGCTCGAGAGGGCGACCCAGACCGGCCGGGCGGCGGAGGCCGTGCCGATCAGGCCCAGCGCGCACGCCGACGCTGCCGCGAGGGCGACCAAGCGAGGACGAAGGGCGAAACGCCGCATACGAGATTCCTCATCGGCAGCGGGCTCGCGGCCCTTGACCCCTGGCCGCGGCTTCTGTCAGTACGGCCGGACGGCGCCCACGTACGAGAGCCCACGTGCGGGGTCGAACAGCGGCGAGATGCGTACCACTGTGCCCCGATGCGCGGCCTCGATGAACTTGCCTCCGCCGATATACAGGCCCTCGTGGCCCGGACCGTCCGGGCCCATGTGGAAGAAGACGATGTCGCCCGGCTGCAGCTCATCCGGTGTGAGACGCCTGCCCGAGTACCACTGGTTTCCGCTGTAGTGCGGCAGGCCGACGCCGAGCTGCCGGTAGACGAACATGACGAGGCCGGAGCAGTCAAAACCCGACGGCGAGGCCCCGCCCCAGACGTAGGGGACGCCGAGAAACTGCTGCGCCAGGGCTACGGCCCGCTCGCCGAGGGGGCTCGATGGCTGCAGTGCCGCGAACGGGTCGGCGATCCCCTGAAAGGCAGTAGCAGTCGGGGTCGCAATCCTCGACACGATCCCGAGCAGCCGCCACGGTTGCGCCTTTCCTTCCTCGGTCGGCGCCGCTTCGGCCGCCCGCGCGACGCCGACGAGGATCTGCGCGCCGGCGGGGAGCCCGCGCTGCGCCTCGCCGAGGTAGATCCGCAGCCCGACGACGCCCGCCGGCGACCCGGGGACGACGGCTTCCTGCAGGACGACGAGATAACTCGACGCGCCCAGCGAGAGCAAGGTGTTCGAATGCGCGGCCTCGGGACGGTTTCCGACCACGAGCGACTGGACGCGAGCGCCCCGTACGCCCTGGCGCGGCACGAGCAGCCGGCCGACCCGCACGGTCCCCCCGAGTACCGAGACCGAGCGCAGCTCGAGTCCCGCCGGCGTCGAGGCGAGCGAGCCGATGCGGAGAACGGAGCCGTCGGCGGGGTAGGCGAACGGGGCCTGCGACGCCGTTGCGATCACATCGCCGTCCGGGCCGAGGATCTCGGCGGCCGGCGTCCCTCCAAGCGCCGCCGGAGCCGCAGAAAGCGCGGCTGCGAAGACGAGCACCCACGCCAAGCGGGCCGCCATGGCGGAAGAGGATAGTCGCAGCCGTCCACGGGGGCGGCCAAAGCCTCTAAGCTCACCGGCCGTGGCGCCACTCGACGGCAAAACCGCGATCGTCACCGGCGCGTCGAGCGGGATCGGCGCCGCCACGGCGCGGGCGCTCCGCGACGCCGGCGTCCGGGTCGCGGGTGGAGCACGCCGCACCGAAAAACTCGACACCGAGATCGCGCTCGAGCTCGACGTGACCGATCCCGAGAGCTGCGCCCGCTTCGTCGAGCAGGCCGTGGCGGAGCTCGGCGGCAAGGTCGACATCCTCATGAACAACGCGGGCCTCGCCCTCGGCCGTGAACCCTTCTGGGAGTCGAGCGAGGAGGACGCACGGACGATGATCGAGACGAACGTCCTGGGGCTGATGCGGATGACACGGCTCTGCCTGCCTCACCTCGCCGACGGTGGCCACATCGTCAACCTCGGCTCGGTCGCCGGGGTCTGGTCGTACGCGGGCGGCGCGGGCTACGTGGCCTCGAAGTTCGCGGTCCACGGCTACACGCGGGCACTTCGCGACGACCTCCAGGGCCGGCCGATCAGGGTCTCCAACGTGGCTCCGGGACTGGTCGAGACCGATTTCTCACTGGTGCGGTTCCGCGGGGACGAGGAGAAGGCCGGTGCCGTCTACGACATGGTTGCGCTGGGTGGCCCGCTGAAGGCCGAGGACATCGCCGAGTGCGTGCTGTTCTGCCTGACCAGGCCGCCGAACGTGAATGTGGACGAGCTCGTCGTCATGGCCCTCGCGCAGACTTCAGGGGCAAACATCCTCCGGGAGTAAATGGCTTTAACCATCCTCGAAGGCTCGACCTTCTGTATCTGCGACGAGAACGGCGACGTCGAGGGCGCTACGAGCGGTCTTTTCGCCTCCGACACGCGCTTTCTCTCGCTGCTCCGGCTGACGATCAACGGCGCCAAGCCGCTGCGTTTGTCGGCCGACAAGGTCGAGTACTTCTCTGCCGGGTTCTTCCTAAGGAACCCTCCGGTCGGCTTGCCGCACGACTCGCTGTCGATCGCCCGCGAGCGGTTCGTCGGCGACGGCATGCAGGACCGCCTCCGCGTACGAAACGAGTCGATGGAGCGGGTCGAGTTCGCGCTCGCGCTCGAGTTCGGCAACGACTTCGCGGACATCTTCGCGGTCAAGGACTGGGACTTCAGCTTCGGCAATCCGGAGACGGCGCGTCCGCTCCCCGACCTGGTTCTCGCGCGCTTCGATGAGGCGGGCAACCAGTTCGTGCTGACCGACGACGGCGACTCGCCGGCACGCACGCAGGTCATCCTCTCCGAGCGCGGTACCGTCGAGGAGGGGAAGGTCAGTTACCGGATCGAGCTCGAGCCGCGCCGGCAGTGGGAGCTGCGGATCGACGTCGTCGCCTCCCTGAACGGCGACGAAGAGGTCGTGCCTCGTGCTGCCGAGCGCCGTTTTGGCGACGAGCTCGCACGCGTGCGCGACTCGCTGGCGGCGTGGCGCCTGCGTGTGCCGGCGCTGAAGGCGGACTGGGACCCGTTACATCACGCCTACGGCCAGTCGGTCTCCGATCTGGCCGCGCTCCGCATGCGTGGCGGGAACGGCGTCGGCAATCTCCCGGCGGCCGGAATGCCGTGGTTCATGACCGTGTTCGGGCGGGACACGATCATCACGTGTCTGCAGACGCTCCTCTTCGGCAGCGAGCTCGCGTCGGGCGCGCTCGAGGTGCTGGCCGAGCTCCAGGCGCGTGAGGATGACCCGTCGATCGATGCCGAGCCCGGAAAGGTCGTCCACGAGCTCAGGCGCGGCAAGGCCGCGAAGGGCTGGCACGGCAGGTACTACGGCACCGTGGACGCGACGCCGCTCTACCTCGTCCTGCTCAGCGAGGTCTGGCGCTGGACCGGCGATGCCCGGCTCGTGCGCGGTCTCAAGGATCCCGCCCTCGCCGCGCTCCATTGGATCGACGAGTACGGCGACCGCGACGGCGACGGCTTCGTCGAGTACCTGCGCCGGAGCAGACGGGGGCTCGTCAACCAGTCCTGGAAGGACTCGGAGGACTCGCAGCGGTTTGCCGACGGGACGATCGCGCAGGCCCCGATCGCGCCGTGCGAGGTGCAGGGCTACGTCTACGACGCAAAGGTGCGCACCGCCGAGCTCGCGCGGGAGGTCTGGCGCGACCGCGACCTCGCCGACCGGCTCGAGCGCGAGGCCGAGGATTTGAAGCGGGCGTTCAACGACCAGTTTTGGGCCGAGGGTCGGGGCGGCTACTACGCGCTCGCGCTCGACGGCGACAAGCGCCAGGTCGACTCGCTCTGCTCGAACATCGGGCACCTGCTCTGGAGCGGGATCGTGCCTCCGGAGAGGATCCAGCGCGTCGTCGATGCGCTGATGGGCGAGCAGCTCTGGTCGGGCTGGGGCGTCAGGACGATGTCCGCCGGGGACGCGGGCTACAACCCGCTCAGCTACCACAACGGCACGGTCTGGCCGCACGACAATTCGCTCGTCGCCTGGGGTCTCGCGCGCGCCGGCCACTGGAGCGAGGCGCAGAAGATCGCCCAGCGCATGCTCGAGGCGTCGGCCTTCTTCGACCACCAGCTGCCGGAGGTGTTCGCGGGTCTCTCGCGCGCGGAGACGCCCTTCCCGATCGCCTATCCGACGGCCGCGCGCCCACAGGCATGGGCCGCCGGCACGCCGGTGCTGCTGCTGCAGCTTCTCCTCGGCCTGCAGCCCAACCATCGCCGCCACGTGCTCGAGACCGTCGCTCCGGAGCAGCTTCCGTCGTGGGTCGGCACCCTGCGGCTCTCCGGCATTCGCGCCTTCGACCGCCAGTGGGACGTCCGCGTCGAATCGGGGCATGTCGGGATCGAGCCCGCATGACTGACGAGCTCCGCGTCGCGGTCATCAGCCCGGTCTGGTTCCCGGTGCCGCCGACCGGCTACGGCGGGATCGAATGGGTCGTCTCGCTCCTGGCCGACGGTCTCTTCGACGCCGGCCACGAGGTCACGCTCTTTGCTTCCGGCGACTCGCACACGAAGGCGAAGCTGGCGTACGTTTACGAGCACGCTCCGTCGGAGCTGATCGGCCGGTCGCTACCGGAGCTCCACCACGCGCTCGCCTGCTTCGAGCGGCAGGACGAGTTCGACATCGTCAACGACCATTCGGGCCTGCCGGCGGCGGCGCTCGGCGGAGCGCTGCAGACTCCGCTGCTGCACACGATCCACGGCCCGCTCGACGGCGAGGGGGGGACGATCTACGACCAGATCGCACGCGTCTCGCCGCGGGTCGGCTTCATCTCGCTCTCGATGAACCAGCGCAAGCCGCTGCCGCACCTCCCGTTCGCCGCGAACATTCCGAACGCGCTCGACTTCTCGCTCTATCCGGTGCAGCCGCACCCGGGCGAGTACCTCCTCTTCCTCGGCCGGATGAGCCCGGACAAGGGCTGCCATCGAGCCGTCGCGGTTGCGCGTGAGCTCGGCCTCCCGCTCAAGATCGCCGGCAAGAACCGGGAGCCGAAGGAGCGCGAGTACTTCTCGGAATACGTGGCGCCGCACCTGGACGACAAGATCGAATACCTGGGCGAGGTCACGCACGGCGAAAAGGTCGAGCTGCTCCAGGACGCCCGGGCGACGCTCTTCCCGATCGAGTGGGAGGAGCCCTTCGGCCTGGTCATGATCGAGTCCATGGCCTGCGGAACGCCGGTGATCGCCACGCGCTGGGGAGCGGTGCCCGAGGTGATCGAGCACGGCCGGAGCGGAATCATCGTCGACAGCTACCGGCAGATGGGAGCGGCGCTCGAGCAAGCCGACCAGCTCGACCCCTGGGAGTGCCGAAGGTATGCGGAGGAGCGCTTCGCCCCGGAGCGCATGGTCGCGGACTACGTGGAGGCCTACCGAGCCGCGATCGCGGAGCGACCTGCGGCGACTTCGTAACACTGTGTTACTTGGTCTCGGGGTCGAGCCCCCAGGCGTGCCAGAGGTCGGGCTCGATCCAGGCGCTGACGCGGCGCTGGTCGCGGTTCCGGAACGGGTTGCCGGTGTAGCGCAGGGCGAGGCGGTCGATGTCCGCGAAGTCGTCGTCGTCCACGAAGCGGGCGACTCGGCCGATCAGGCTGACGTGCGCGTACCAGCTGTTCGCGCCGAGGGCGGTCAGCGAGGCCCGCGCGTCGCGCCGCAGATGCCGGAGCCGGAGCCGGCTCTCGTCCATGTTCACGAGGACGAGACCGTCCTCCCAGTCGTACCAGGTCGCAACCGTGTGCGGAGACCCGTCCGGGCGCAGGCTCGCGATCACCGCCGGGTTGGGCCGGCGCAGAAACGCGTCGATCTCCGGGGGTACGGGCGGGGCCGGCACGTGTGCAGGACAATACGGCGGTGCGGGTCTCGGCGAAAGCGGACTATGCGCTCCGGGCAACGCTCGAGCTGGCTGCGGCCGAGGGTGCCGGGCCGCTGAAGGGCGAGCGGATCGCCCAAGCCCAGGGGATCCCGATTCGCTTTCTCGAGAACATCCTGCTCGAGCTCAGGCACGCCGGGCTGGTGCACAGCCAGCGTGGCGCCGAGGGCGGGTATTGGCTCGCCCGACCGGCGGCCGAGATCAATCTGGCCGAGGTCTTGCGCGTCGTCGAGGGGCCGCTCGCAAACGTGCGCGGGCGAGGCCCGAGGAGGTCGAGTACGAGGGCGCGGCCGAGCACCTGCGCGAGGTCTGGATAGCCGTCCGGGCCAACCTGCGTGCGGTGCTGGAGTCGGCGACGCTGGCCGAGGTCGTCCGCGGCGAGCTACCGGGAATCGTCGAAACACTGGCCCGCGATCCCGACGCCTGGCGGCCTCACTGAGGCGCGAGTTGTCGTGGCGCGCTAGCCGAACGCCTTCGTTCGCCCCGCCTTGACGTAGACGATCTGGCCGCGCTCGAGCTCCAGCTGCTCGGCCTCGTCGCGGGAGAGCTGTGCGGAGATCTGACGGCCGTCGTCGAGCAGGCCACGCTCGGCAGCACGGGCCGGTAGCCGGTCTCGCCGAACAGCTGCTGGGCCTCCGCGCCCCACAGGAAGGTGACGAACGCCTTGGCCGCGGCGATGTTCTTCGTCTTGTTCACGATCGCGACCGGGTTCTCGATCAGGATCGTGTTCCGCGGCGGTCGCCCGAGCGGCCGTAGGACTGGGCTGCCTGCTGGTCGGTCAAGGTCGGGGTCAGCACCCCGAGCAGAGTTCCCGCCGCCACTATGCCCAAAAGCAGATCTAATCCGTCTCATTCATACTTCTGATCTTTCTAGTTTGTCTACTGACTTAGTAGAGATTTCCTGTCGCGCCCGCGTCTGTCAAGCGGAACCTTCGACTACGATTGACCTGTGGCGAACGCGGATGTGCTGAAGGGCCTGCTGGAGCAGGCGTTTCCCGATGCGGTGGAGCTCGATGTCGCCGACCGCACCGGCGGCGGCGATCATTTCCAGGTCGCGCTGACGACTCCGAGTTTCAACGGGCTGACGCGGCTGGAGCAACACCGGCGCGTCTATGACGCCCTCGGGCAGCCGCTCGAGGACGGCACCATTCACGAACTGCGAATCCGAACGAGAGGAACCGAATGAGTGCAACTACGGATCTGCGAAGCAGAATCGACGAGATCATCAAGACCGAGCCGGTCACGCTCTTCATGAAGGGAAACCTGGAGTTCGTCATGTGCGGCAACTCGGCGCGTGCGCTGCAGGCGCTGCGCGACGCGGGCGCTCCTGTGAGCGCAGTCGACGTGCTTCCCGATCCGGCGATCCGCCAGGAGCTTTCCGCGCTCTCCGGCTGGCCGACGATCCCACAGGTCTTCGTCCGCGGCGAGCTGATCGGCGGCGCCGACATCGTCGAAGAGCTCGGCGAGACGGGCGAGCTGAAGGAAAAGCTGGCCAGTTCGCTCGGCGACGACTACCGGTCGGGCGCGACGGAGAAGACGCTCAGCCTGTAGCCCGCTCCGCCCGTCTGCTCAGGTTCCGCACGTCGGGGACGGCGAGGACGGCGAGGGTCGGAACGACGACGAGGCAGGCCGCGCCGAAGAGCGTGGCGCGCGTGCCGATGGCCTCGGCGATCGGGCCGGCGATCGCCTGCGCGACCGGGATCAGCACGAAGGAGCCGAGAGCGTCGTACGAGTAGACGCGCGAGAGCTTCTCCTGGGGAACGTTCTGCTGCATCGCCGTGTCCCAGAGCACGTTGAAGGTCTCGATCCCCACGCCGGCGACGAGCGCACCGGCGGCGATCGCCGCGGTTGGGGCGGGCCCGCCGAGCAGGGCGAGCGGGATCGCCACCAGCATCACGCCCAGGTTCGCGACGACCAGCAGCCGCTGCGGCTTGATCCGCAGCATGAGCAGACCGCCGAGGACGAAACCCACGGTCGTGCACGTCAGGATCGCGCCCCACGCTGCCGCCCCGCCGAGGCTCTGTTTCGCGACGGCTGGGCCGAGGACGAAGAAGGCGCCGGTCTGCGCCGCGTTGACGAGCGAAAACTGCGCGACGACGGTCCAGAGCCAGGTTCGCGACCTGAACTCCTGCCAACCGTCCCGGAGATCGTCCAGCAGCCGGCTCCCTTGCAGGCGAGTCGCGGGTATGCGCATGAAGGCGATGAACACGGCTCCGAGCGCGAAGCTCAACGCGTCGACGGCGACCGCCCAGCCCGACCCGAAACCCGCGACGATGAAGCCGCCCGCCGCCGCCCCGCCGATCCAGCTCGTATTCAAGGCCAGTCGGAGGAGCGCGTTGGCCTGCTGGATCAGCGACGCGTCGACGGTCTGCGGGATCACGCCGGCCGAGGCCGGGAAGAAGAAGGCCGACGACGTTCCGTTGGCGGCGGCAAGGGCGACCAGTTGCCAGAGCTCCGTGTGGTGCGTGATCAGGAGGACGGCAAGCGTTCCCTGGCTCGCTCCGCTCAGCAGGCTCGAGGCGACCATGACCTGATGACGGGGCAGCCGGTCGGCCCAGACCCCTCCGAGCAGCATGAAGACGACCTGCGGAACAGTCCGCGCAGCCAGCACGAAACCGAGATCCGACTTCGACCCGGTCAGGCCGAGCACGGCGAACGCCAGCGCGATCGGCGCCATCGCGTTCCCGAAGAAGGAGACGACCCGCCCCAGGAAGAGCAGGCGGAACTCGCGCTCGTTGAGCGGGCCGAGCATGCTCATTCGAGCGCTCTGCGGACGGTTGCCGGTGGTGGAGGCCGGCGGCACTGACGCACCCGCCGAGTCTATGGCGTCGGTGATGCCTTTTGGCGCTGATTCTTGTCCCAGTAGCGCCGGAGGCCTTGATACGACTGCCAGAAGGGGGCCGCGCGCTCCCAGTACGCGGCGTCTTCCTCCTCGGCCTCGATCAGTTCGCCCCGGGCCGCTCTGACGAACTGCTCCTCGTCCATGCCGTCGTGCACCCAGCCGGCCCAGCGGTCGAGCTCGATGCGCAGGCGCACCAGGTGGTCGGCTGTGTCCTCGACGACGCCGAAGTGGATCAGTGCGAGCCGCCGGGGTTGCCGGCGCTCGATCTCTTCGATCGTGCGGTGCCAGCCCTCGATGTCGATGTCCGGCGGCGGGGAGACCGGCAGGATGTGGCGACCCGGGACGATCCGCACCCCTGCGGCGTCGCCCGCGTACAGCGTCCCGTCCTCGTCGAGGTAGGAAACGTGATGCGACGCATGGCCCGGGGTGGGGAAGGCGTCGAGCCCGACGACGCGGTCGCCGGTGACGTGGACGTTCTCGGCGGGTACGGGCGCGAGCTCGCCCCAGAGTGGATCGAAGCTCTCGCCGTACAGCCGGCGCGCGCTGTGCTCCAGGCGGCTCGGATCGACGAGGTGCGGCGCGCCGATCGCCGACACGTGCACCTGCACCCGGGGGTTCTCGCGCACGATCGCGCCCGTTGCGCCGGCGTGGTCGAGATGGATGTGCGAGAGCAGGATGTGGCGCAGGTCCTTCAGCCCGAGGCCGCGCTCGGCCAGGCCTGAACGGAGGTTGTCGAGCGTGCTCGTCGGCCCGCAGTCGAACAGGGCAGGCCCCTCCGGGGTGTCGATCAGGTAGACGGCGACGACGCGCTCGTCCTGGTGGTGGACGTCGATCGGCTCGGGCCCGCTCACGCCGCGATCTTCGCAGACCGCCGAGGGCCTCCAGAGAACGTGGCCGTAAGCTTCCCACCTAACTGACGACGCGGGAGGAGAGCGGATGCTGATCGCAACCACGAACGAGATCGCCGGGCATGAGATCGAGGAGGTGCTGGGGGAGGTCTTCGGCCTGACCGTCCGTTCCCGCAACATCGGCTCGCAGCTCGGCGCCGGGCTGAAGTCGATCCTCGGCGGCGAGCTGAAGGGGATGACGAAGGCGCTCGTCGAAAGCCGTCAGCAGGTGATCGAGCGCATGGTCGCCGAGGCGGAGGCGAAGGGCGCCAACGCAATCGTCGCGATGCGCTTCGACACCTCCGAGATGGGCACGAACTGGACCGAGATCTGCGCCTACGGCACGGCGGTGAAGATCCGGAAGAGTTAGGGGGCTACGTTGCTGCCGCGGCGGAGCGCACGAGAGCGCGCTCGAGGTCGGCGATCAGATCGACGACCGACTCGATGCCGACCGACAACCGGACGAGGTTCCGAGGCGCCGCCGTCGGGCCCTCGGCTGTCGACGCGTGCGTCATCCGAGCCGGGTGCTCGATCAGGCTCTCGACGCCGCCGAGGCTCTCCGCGAGCTTCCAGATCTGCGTGCGGCCGACCAGCTCCACCGCCTCCTTTTCGGAGGGCACGAGGAAGGAGACCATGCCGCCGAAGTCGCTCATCTGGCGCGCTGCGATCTCGTGTCCCGGATGGGACTCGAGGCCGGGATAGAGCACGCTCTCGACTGCGTCGTGGACCGCGAGGTAGTCGGCGATCCGCCGCGCGTTCTCGCAGTGCTGGCGCATCCGCACCGCAAGGGTCTTGACGCCGCGCAGGACGAGCCAGGAGTCGAACGGGCCGGGGACGGCGCCGAGCGACTTCTGCAGGAAGTACAGACGCTCGGCGACGGTGTGGTCGTTCGTCGCGGCGAAGCCGCCGATCACGTCTGAGTGGCCGCTCAGGTACTTCGTCGTCGAGTGAACGACGATGTCGGCGCCGAGTTCGAGCGGCTGCTGCAGATAGGGGGTCGCGAACGTGTTGTCGACGACGACGAGCGCGCCCGCGGCATGGGCTGCCTCGGCAGCGGCGCGGATGTCGACGATGTTCAGGTTCGGGTTGGTCGGCGACTCGAGCCAGACGATGCGCGTGCGCTCGTCGAGCTGCCCTGCGAGGCCCTCGTTGATCGCGGAGGGCGTCACGAACTCGAACTCGTAGCCCTTGGGCGCGTAGACCTGCGAGAACATCCGGTAGACGCCGCCGTAGACGTCGTTGACGCAGACGACGCGGTCGCCCGGGTTGACCAGGTGCATGATCGTCGTGACGGCCCCGAGGCCCGATGAGAACGCGATGCCGTGCTCTGCCCCCTCGAGCGAGGCCAGGCAGAGCTGGAGCGCGGTCCGGGTCGGGTTCGCGACCCGCGAGTAGTCGTAGCCCTTGTGCTCGCCGACGGCCTCCTGGACGTAGGTCGACGTCTGGTAGATCGGCACCGTGATCGAGCCCGTCGCGGGATCCGGTTCCTGCCCCTCGTGGATGGCGCGCGTCTCGAAATCCATCTACGCCTCGATCGTACCGGCGCCGGGGAAGGGTGCGACGTTCACCGCTCGACGCGGTCGAGCCCGATCGAGCGGCGGAGCCTGTCGAGGGCTCGGTCGACCGCAACGTCGAGGCGCCCAGAGGGGCGCACGCCCGGCTCGCGGTGGAAGGCGCGCACGAGCAGCACGCCTTCGCGGCGGTCGGACTTGAGGTCGGCACGGCCGACGAGCCGATCGGCGAGCAGGAACGGAAGCACGTAGTAGCCGTATTCGCGTTCGTGCTCGCGCTTGTAGACCTCGATCACGTGTCGGAAGCCGAACACCCGCTCGAGGAAGGCCCGGTCCCAGAGCAGGTTGTCGAAGGGGCAGAGGAAGACGCCGCCCGTCGGCCGGGCACCGTCGAGGTGGGCCTTCGTCGGGACCACCACGGGCGGGCCGCCGTCCTCGACGGTGACCCGGCGAACCAGTCCGTCTGCCGCCAGCGAGTCGACGATCGGTCGCATCGCGCGTGCGCCTCCCATGAAACGGCAGTGCTCGGCGATGCCCGATTCGGTGAGCACGCCGCGGGCCTGGACCGCCTGGAGGGCATAGCTGCGCTGGAACTCCTCCTCGGACGGCGTCGGCGCCTCGAGGTATTCGCGTGGGATGACGCGCTCCGGCAGGTCGTACAGCCGCTGGAAGCCGTCCCTGCCGGCTACGACGACCTCGCCGGCCGCAAACAGGTGCTCGAGCGCCCGCTTCGCCGGCTTCCAGCTCCACATTCCGCCGCTGCCGGAGCCTTCGAAGGCGCGGGACGGGAGCGCGCCCTGGTCACGGATCGCCGCCAGCACCAGGGCTTCGGTCTTCGGGTCCTCACGCTTCCTACCCCACCAGTGCCGGTCGCTCAAGTGGAGCATCCGCCGCTTGAACAGTGGGTAGGCCTCGATCGGGACGAGGCAGGCCTCGTGGGCCCAGTACTCGAAGATCCTTCCTTGCCCGAGCAGCCGCGAGACGGTTCCGCGGCGATACGAGCCGAGCCGGGAACCGAGCGTCAACCGGTGCGCGCGGTCGACCGTCGAGATCGAGTCGAGCTGGACGCAGCCGAGCCGGCGGATCGTCGCGACGACATCCGCCGGCCTGGAGGTCCGTGCGCGGGTCGCGTAGCCCTGATGCGCGACGACGTAGCGCCGGAGCTGTGCGAGGCTGGCGGTCTCCACCATGGACTTCAACGCCTTCGTTCTATCCCACCTTCCGCCGCCGCCGTCGCGGATCCTCGAGGTCGGGTGCGGCCGCGGCGAGCTTGCCCGTGCGCTCGAGGCGGCCGGCTACGACGTCCTCGCCATTGACCCGAAGGCTCCCGAGGGAGCGATCTTTCGCCGGCTGACGCTCGAAGAGCTGGAGGACCGTGGCCCCTTCGTCGCCGCGATCGCCGGTCGTGTTCTCCACCACGTCGACCCGCTCGGGCCCGCGGTCGAGAAGCTCGCACAGCTCGCCCCGCTCCTACTCGTCGACGAGTTCGCCTGGGACCAGCTCGATTCGGCCACCCAGGAGTGGTATGAGGGCCTGCACCGCATCCTGGAGCTGGCAGGGAGCGAGCCCGGCGGCCCGGCGGATCTCGACGACTGGCGTGCGGAGCACGCCGATCTCCATCCCTCCGACGTCGTCCGCGCGGCCCTTGGAGAGCATTTCGAGCAGCAGGTCTTCGAGGAACGGCCCTACCTCTATCGCTGGCTCTCCGGCCCGGCCTCGGAAGCCCCGGAGCAGACCTTGATCGGCGCGGGCCTGATCCGTCCGCTTGGCTATCGCTGGGTCGGCACGCGCCGCGCGTAAAACGAGAAGAGCCGGCCCGAGGGCCGGCTCTTCGAAGCGAGGTTCGTTGCCGAGTTAGGGCTTGATCTTCTCGGTTGCCGCGGCCTGCGATCGCGTCCGGGTCGGCGTGCCGGTGGCGACGCCGCCGGCCGAGGAGTCGATGCCGGCGCTGGCCGCCTGCTTGTGCGCCGTAGTCGTCTTCGCCAGACCCTGAAGCGCCGCGGCCGCGGTCGGCGCTGCCTTGAGCAGGTTGGAGTCCGATCCCGCCTGGACGGTTCCGGCCGAGCCGTCGGTGGTTGCGCTCCCGGCGGCCTGCTTCTGGTTCGAGACGCTGGCCTTCGAGTTGGCCCGGGCGCTGAGTCCGCCGAGGCTGCCGAGCGCCTTGGCCGAGCTCAGGCTCTGCTTGGAGAGCGTGCTGGCGGTCCCGACGACGGCGTTACCGAGCTTGGCGTTCAGTGTGGATTCGCCGGCTGCCACCTTCGTCTCGAGCTTCGAGCTCTCCGCGGCGAAGGCCGACATCTGCTGGAACGCAGCTGTCTCGAGGATGCCGGTGCGGAGCTGCGCGCTCGAGGTCAGCTCGATGGCGTCACCCGTTGCGGCATTGAACCCGGGGCGGGTTGCCTGCTTGCTCGCGTTGGAGAGCTGCATGCGAATCGCGTTCCCGAGCTGGGCCAGCGACTGGGCGGGCGTCGTGCCCTGCTTGAAGCTGCCGGCGGATGCCTCCACCGTGCCGTCGTTGCCGCCGAAGATGCCGGAGGTCGCGCCCTGCTTCGAATTGATCCCTTTCTCCACGAGCGCGCTCTTCAGCGAGTTCAGCGCCTGAGCGGGGCCGAGCCTGCCGGCGAGCGCCGTCGCGTTGCCGGCCTCCACGGTGCCCTCCGAGCCCTTCGCGGTCGCCGAGCCGTTGTCCTTCGGGCCCTGGGACGAGTTGGACGGGGTGGACGGGTTGGGAGAAGAGGTGGTGGCCGGAGCACTGCTCTTCTTCGTGCTGCCGCACGCAGCCACCAGGAGACCTGCGGCGACGACGACAGCGATAACGCTAAACGAACGCATCTGAACCTCGCTATTCGAGTGTGGCGCGTGCCGGAGCCAGTATCGCACGGCCCGAAATCGGCCGCAACGAGGAGGAGGGCACGCCTGACTTTCCATGTCTCGAGTATCGCCAGGCCGCATGAATCTGCCGCGAACGTTCGATTAAGCCCGCGCGCGCCTGCATTAAGCCGCCGTTAACGGCAGCATTGAGCCGCCGTTAACGGCAGCAACTGACCGTATAGACGGCCGGCCGCGACCCCGTTAAGATCGCCGAGTCGGTATCTCACGGGAGGAAACCTATGAAGCGAGTTCTAGCGTTCGCCGCCTTGGTTGCAGCCACTGTCGTGCTGCTGGTCCCGGCCGGCGCCCAGGCCCACAACACGCGCTGGTACTGGAGCGTCTCTCGGGTCGAGGGCGCCCTGATCAACAACGGGCTTCAGTGGCGTGACGGCTACGACGGCGTGAATGACGCTCAGTGCGCCGGCTACGACCGCTATGTCTACAAGAGCGGTGTTGCGTACTACAAGCACCTGGTCTGCTACATCGAACCGGACAACGATTACAACTATTACATCCAGTTCCACGTCGTGGGTCGCAACACCTATGCCTTCTACTTCCTGAGGTACGCGTAGCCGGTCGATTCTCGTTTCACGGCGCGCCCGAACGCTCCAGCGCCGCCGGTTCCTCCCTTCGGACGTCCGGGCTTCGGCCCGGGCGTCCGTCTTTTTGGGACGGGTTTCCGGTCAGCGCTGGTGCGCGAGGTACTCGAGCAGGTCGGAGCGTGTCAGGACGCCGATCGGCCGGCCCGCGTCGGCCACGACAACCGCGTTGGTCCGCCCGGTGAGCGTCGGGAAGACCTCGTCGAGCGTCGAGTCCGCCTCGATTGCGGCCAGCGGGGGCTGCATCGCGGAGGCCACGTCTTCGTGCAGTGCGTCCGGATTTTTGAAGACACGGTCGAGCAGGTCGCGATCCTGGAGTGAGCCGATCACGTCGGCGAGCGATCCGACCTCCCCGTCGCGCACGACCGGGAGCTGCGAGATCGAGTAGCGCTGCATGATGTCGATCGCCTCGCCCACCTTCTGGTGCGCTGCGATCGTGACGAGCGCCGGCACCTCCCCTTCCTCGCGGACTTTGGAGCGCAGGAGCTCGCCGACCGTCGGCGAGGGAGCGTGCCGGTCGAGGAATCCGTATTCGAGCATCCAGTTGTCGTCGTAGAACTTCGAGAGGTAGCCGCGGCCCCCGTCGGGGATCGTGGTCAGGATCGTCTTGCCCGGACCGAGCTTTTGCGCGGTCTTGAGCATCGCGTAGACCGAGGTGCCGCCCGAGCCGCCCCCGAGGATGCCTTCCTCGCGCGCAAGCCGGCGGGCGGTCAGGAACGAGTCGCGGTCGGACACGCGGACGTACTCGTCGACGACGGACGGGTCGAAGCTCGCAGGGAAGGTGTCCTTGCCGATGCCCTCGACCAGGTACGGATGGACGGAGTCGCCCGAGTAGATCGAGCCTTCGGGATCCGCCCCGACGACCAGGAGGTCGGGGTTCTGCTCCTTGAGGTAACGCCCTGCGCCGGTGATCGAGCCGCCGGTTCCGACCGAGATCACGACCGCGTCGAGCTCGCCGCCGGTCTGCTCCCAGATCTCGGGGCCCGTGGTCTCGTAGTGGGCGCCCTGGTTCCCTGGGTTCGAGTACTGGTCGGGCTTGTAGCCGCCAGGGATCTCCTCGGCGAGCCGGTCGGAGACGCTGTAGTAGCTCTCGGGTGAGTCGGGGTCGACCGCGGTCGGACAGATGACGACCTCGGCTCCGAAGGTTCGCAGCAGCGAGATCTTCTCGGGCGCGACCTTGTCGGGCAGGACGAAGATCATGCGGTAACCCTTGATCGCGGCCGCCAGGGCGAGCCCGACGCCCGTGTTGCCGGAGGTCGGCTCGACGATCGTCCCGCCGGGCCTGAGCTTGCCTTCGGCCTCGGCCGCCTCGATCATCTTCAAGCCGATCCGGTCCTTGTTCGACCCGCCGGGGTTCAAGTACTCGAGCTTGACCAGGAGGTTCGCGCCGGTTTCCCGGCCGAGCTTCTGCAGGCGAACGACCGGCGTGTTGCCGATCAGGTCGAGCAGGGTCGGGTACTCCCTGGGCATGGGCGGCCAAGCTTAGTGCCGAAAATGCCTTCGCCCGGTGAACACCATCGCTGCGCCGGTGCGGCCGACCGCAGCGATCACGTCGTCGTCGCGCTTCGAGCCGCCGGGCTGGATGATCCAGCGGACCCCGGCGGCAAGCGCCTCCCGCGGCCCGTCCGCGAACGGGAAGAACGCATCCGAGGCGAGCGCGGCGCCGGTGAGGTCGTGCCTCTTCGTTTTCGCTTTCTCGACTGCGAGCCTCACCGCGTCGACGCGGCTCGTCTGCCCGCCGCCGATCCCGATCGTCCGCAGATCCTTCGCAATCACGATCGCATTCGAGGTCACGTGCTTGCACACACGCCACGCGAAGAGCAGGTCGCCCCACGCCGCTTCGGAGGGATCGCCGCAGACGACCTCCATCGCCTCGCGGTCCTGGACGTCCCAGTCGCGATCCTGCACCAGCAGGCCACCCAGCACCCGCTTGTAGTCCTTCTCCCCCGGCGTGATCGCTCGACGCTCGGTGTCCAGGAGGATGCGCGTGCCCTCCTTCGCGCGGAGTGCCGAGAGGGCCGCATCGTCGTAAGCCGGTGCGGACAGAACGTCGACGAAGCGCTCCGCCAGCGCCTTGCCGAGCTCTGTAGACACGGGCCGGTTGACCGCGCAGACCATTCCGAACGCGGACAGTGGGTCCGAGGCGAGGGCTTGCTCGTAGGCCTCCTCGACGGTCCCGGCGACCGCCACCCCACACGGGTTGGCGTGCTTGACGATCACGCAGGCCGGCAGCGTGAACTCGCGCAGCAGGAGCACTGCCGCCGAGAGGTCGTACACGTTGCTGAGCGACAGCTCTCGCCCGTGGAGCTGCTGGGCGCGCGAGAGCAGATGGCGCCGTGCGCCGGCCTCCGCGTAGTAGGCCGCGCGCTGGTGCGGGTTCTCTCCGTACGCCAGGTCCTGCACCTTGGTGAAGGCGCGGACGATCGTTTCCGGGAAGCTCTCCCGGTCGGAGAACCACCGCGCGATCGCGGCCTCGTACGCGGCCGTGGTCGCAAACGCCTCGGCTGCGAGGTCCCGCCGAAGCTCGACGGGGGCCTCACCGGCTCTCTCGAGCGCCGCGAGCACCTCGGGGTACCGCTCGGGCCGGCAGATCGGAATGCAGTGCGCGAAGTTCTTGGCGGCCGCGCGCAGCATCGAGGGCCCGCCGATGTCGATCATCTCGACGGCGTCCTCCTCGCGCGCTCCGAAGCTCGCCGCGACCTGCTCGAACGGATAGAGGTTCACGCAGACGAGGTCGAACGGCTCGATCTCGTGCTGCGCGAGCGCGGCCATGTCGTCGGCCATGTCCCGCCGGGCCAGGATCGCAGCATGGATGCGGGGGTGGAGGGTCTTCACCCGGCCACCGAGCAGCTCGGGCACCTCGGTCAGCTCCTCGACTCGCACGACCGCGATGCCGTGGTCGGCGAGGTGCTCGGCGGTGCCTCCGCTCGCGACGATCTCCCAGCCGAGCTCGTCCAGGCCGCGGGCAAGCTCCTCGACCCCGTGCTTGTCGTAGACAGAGATCAGCGCGCGCACAGCTGCCTCACGACCTTGGGGAGAAGGCGGTGCTCGACCGCCTGCACGCGCCCCCGGAGCGACTCCACGGTGTCCGCGGCAAGCACAGGCACGCGCTCCGAGGCGATCACCGGCCCGGTGTCGATCCCGCCGTCGACGTAGTGAACGGTCGCTGCCGTCGCCGGGACACCGGCGGCGAGAACGTCCTCGATCGGATGGGCCCCCGGGAAGTCGGGAAGAGGCGCGGGATGTGTGTTCACGACCCTCCCCTCGAAGCGCTCCAGGAAGGGCTTCCGCAGCAGGTGCATGTAGCCTGCACAGACAACAAGCTCCACGCCCTGCCCTTGTAGCCAGTCCGCCATCGCAGCGTCGCGCGCCTCCCGACTCTCGAAATCGGCGGCGTCGAAGACCGCGGTGGGAATTCCGCCCGCCTCGGCGCGCGCGAGCGCGCGCACCCCTGGCCGGTTCGACGCGACCGCGGCGACGGGCAGCCCGTCCTCGATCAGCGCTTGCAGATTCGTCCCTTCGCCCGAGACCAGAACGCCGATCATTCGATCCGGCCGATCACGAGCTCGCCCGCCTGCGGCTCGGCGACGACCGCGCAGTAGCCGATCCCGAGGTTGAAGACTCGCCGCTGCTCCTCCTCGCCGACGTGCCGGGCGAGCCACTCGAACACTGCCGGCCGCCGCCAGGACTCCCAGTCGATCACAGCGCTGCGGCCCTCGGGCAGGACCCGCGACAGATTGCCGAGGATGCCCCCCCCGGTCACGTGGGCGAGCGCCCTCGCGCGGCCGCGCAACGCCCGGACCTCCTCGAGGTAGAGCCGCGTCGGGGCGAGCAGATCCTCGCCGTCATAGTCCTCGTCCTCGAGGATCCGGCGCACGAGCGTAAAGCCGTTGGCGTGCAGCCCGGCCGAAGGGAAGCCGAGCAAGGCGTCACCCGCCGTGACCTGCGAGCCGTCGACGAGGCGCTCGCGCTCGACGAGCCCCACGCAGGTGCCCGCGAAATCGAGCTCGCCCTCCCGGTACACGCCGGGGAGCTCGGCCGTCTCGCCGCCGATCAGCGCGCAGCCGGCCGTCCGGCAGACCTCGGCCGCACCCTCGACCAGGTCCGCCACCTGCTCGAGCTGGATTCGGTTCGCCGCGACGTAGTCGAGGAAGAACAGTGGCTCCGCTCCGGTCGTGGCGACGTCGTTGATGCAGTGCGCCGCGAGGTCGGCGCCGCAGGCCCGCAGCCGGCCGCGCTCGCGGGCAACGATCAGCTTGGTGCCGACCGAGTCCGTCGAGGCGGCGAGCAGCTGCCGCTCGCCCAGCGGATGGAGCCCGGCGAACGCGCCGAAGCCCTCCGCTCCCGTCGATTCGACCGCCGCGCGCAGCCGTTCGACGACCGCGTCCGCCGTCTCGAGCGAAACCCCGGCCGACTCGTAGGTGAGCCCTTTCTCGGCCACCGATCGACCCTACTCGAAGCGTTCCGCGTCCAGCACCGGACGGCCTTCCGGGCCGCCGGGGAGAAACGTGATCGATGTGTCGGCAACCTCGACCCCATCGTTTTCGGGGTCGAGCCCGAGCAGCTCGGCCAGAGCGTGCGCCTTCGCCCGCGGCGAGTCCGCCAGCAGCCGGAGCTCGACGAGCCGGAAGTCGTCGACGGCACCCAGCAGCTGCTCGATCCAGTCGCGCGGTGGGTGGATCTCCAGCCGGTAGCCCGCCGGCGTCGACACGAACGTGCGCCGGCCGCCGTGCTCCTGCACCCGCCGGCCGAGCAGCGTCGCCCGACCCAGCACCTCGCGGAACTCGTCCTCCTCGAGCGCCACGCCGACATGGTCGATGCGCGGGACCGTCCAGTGTCCCGGTTGAACGACGACGTTCACGGCTCCGCGCTCGAGCTCGGTCAGGCGGAGCCTGAAGCCGAGCCGGTCGAGCTCCTCCCACGACGTTCCCGGCTCGTAGGAGACGGGCTTCACGCCGACGCGCCCGTGACGCGCGACGAGCGCGAAGCCGAGCTTCGCGAGATAGCGCTCCTCCGTCTCGCGAATCCTGCTGGTGACGAGGTGGTAGTGGAAGAGGTACACGGGCCGGCGCAGGATTGTACGAAGCCCGGGCGAAAACCCACGGCGATTCACCAGCGGAGTTTTTCTTCGACCCGGATGGAATTAAGCTTGAGATCGTGCACGTCCCCGGCCATGCTGCGTAGAAAGGAGCCTGGATGTCGACCACGCCCCCGCCCTCTCCTCCGCCCCCGGAGCAGCCGCACCGCGGCTACGGGTACGCCCACGGGGCTGCGAACCCGTTGGCGGGAATGACGATCCCGTTCAACTCCGAGCTCGTGCTCTATCTGGTCATCGAGATCATCTTCACGATCCTCTGGTGGGTGAGGGACGACATCACCACCGGGGTCTGGATGCCCATCACCGCTGCGCTGACGATCGGCTACCTGATCAGCCGCGGCATCGCCAAGGCGAGCCGCGTCATCGAGCAGTAGGACGTTGTCCTTCGGGTCGGCGCGCGCGATATTCAGGCGCGCGCCGGCTCGAATCTCCCTTTCTCGGCGCGGAGGTCAGCCGGGACCCGCGTCGGGTAGTCGCGGGTGAGACAGGCCCGACAGAGCTGCGACTCCGGACGGCGTGTCGACTCCTGCAGGCCCTCGAGCGACAGGTAGGCGAGCGACGTCGCTCCGATGTGTTGCCGCACCTGCTCGACCGATTGGCCGGCGGCGATCAACTCGTCCTCTCCGGCCAGGTCGATCCCGTAGAAGCAGGGCCCGACGACGGGTGGCGAGGAGATGCGCACGTGCACCTCGGCGGCGCCCGCGTCGAACAGCATCGCGACCAGCTGCCGCGTGGTGTTGCCGCGGACGATCGAATCGTCGACGACGACCACGCGCTGTCCGGCGACCTCGGCGAGCGGGTTGAACTTGAGTTTGATCCCCTGCTGCCGAAGGCCCTGGTCGGGCTCGATGAAGGTTCGCCCGACATAGCGGTTCTTGATCAGGCCCTCGCTGAAAGGGATGCCGCTCGCGCGCGAGAAGCCGATGGCCGCCGGCGTGCCCGAGTCGGGGATCGGCAGGACGAGGTCGGCCTCCGCCGGCGCTTCCGAGGCAAGGCGCTGGCCCATGCGCACCCGAGCGGCGTGCACTTCGACGCCCTCGAGCCGGGTGTCGGGACGCGCGAGGTAGAAGAACTCGAAGATGCAGAGGGCGCCGGGGGCCGGCTCGACCGCCTGCACCGCCGTCAAGCCCTGCTCGTCGATCACCACCAGCTCCCCCCGGTCGATCTCGCGGTCGTGCTTCGCCCCGAGCAGGTCGAGGGCGCAGGTCTCGGAAGCGACGACCCAGTCGTCTCCCAGCCGGCCCAGGCACAGCGGCCGGAATCCGTGCGGGTCGCGAAAGGCCACCAGCCTCCCCTCCGACAGGGCGGTGACCGAGTAGGCCCCCTCGAGGCGCTTCATAGCGCTGGCGACCGCGATCTCGAGCGGCGCCGCGTCGTCGGCGATCAGCGCCGCGATCAGCTCCGTGTCGGAGGTCGAGCTGAGCCGGACGCCTTCGGCCGCGAGGTCCGCACGAAGCTCGGAGGCGTTGATCAGATTTCCGTTGTGCCCGAGTGCGACGGTCCGCGCCCGGCCGTGCTGGACGATCGGCTGTGCGTTCGCCCAGTGCGTCGATCCGGTCGTCGAGTAGCGCGTGTGTCCGATCGCCAGGCTGCCGTTCAGGCCGCGGAGCTTCTGCTCGGAGAAGACCTGTGCGACGAGGCCCATCTCGCGGAGGACGGTGAGCCGGCCGCGGTCGGACACGGCGATGCCGGCGGATTCCTGGCCGCGATGCTGGAGCGCGTGCAGCGCGAAGTGCGTGACGCGCGCGACGTCACGACCGGGTGCGCAGATACCGAAGACGCCGCACATCTAGAAGGCCGGGTCCCAGGCTAACCGGAGCGCGTCGAGGCTGTGCCCCAGCACGGATCCGCCGCCGACCGTGCCAATCCGAACGCCGGGAGCCAGTCCGGTGTGGGCGACGATCACACGGGCGTTGTCCGGTAGGTCGGTGTCGAGCTCGACGCCGAGGCCGCTCCAGAGTGCCGCTCCGACGAGCGCCACCTCGAGGCCGGCATGGCCGACGTCGTGGGCGAGCGTGAGCGAAGCGGCAGACTGCCAGAGCAGCCGGATCAGCCTCGCCTCCGCCTCCAGATCGTCGGCGAAGAGGAGATGGACCCCGTCCCCTTCCCGCCAGGCGCCGGGCACCTGCGTCACGTCCGGAACGAGACCGACGCAGCCGACGAGCGGGGTCGGCGGGATCGCCCGCCCGTCCGTCTCGTTGTAGAGCGAGACGTTGCCGGAGACAACCGGGGCGCCGATCGCCTCGGCGGCCGCGGCGATCCCGTCGATCGCCTGGGCGAGCTCCCAGCCGATCTCCGGTTTTTCCGGGTTGCCGAAGTTAAGACAGTCGGTGAGCCCGATCGGCTCACCGCCGGCGCAGGCGACGTTGCGGGCGGCCGTCAGGACCGCGGAGGCGCCCGCCGTCCACGGATCGCGCTCGCCCGGCGCCGGGCCCTGGAGCGAGACGGCGATTCCACGTCCCCCCGGCGTCAGGCGCAGCACTGCAGCGTCGAGGCCCGGCCGGCGCACGGTTCGCGAGCCCACGAGCTGGTCGTAGCGCTCGTACACCCGGCGCTTCGAGGCGGCGTTCGGAGCCCCGAGCCGGTCCAGGAGCGACCCCCGTTCGGCAGGCCGCCGGGGTGCGGGCCGCGGCTTCTGGGCCACCTCGTAGCGGGGCGCGTCGTCGGTCAGATACGCGGCGGGGATGTCCGCGAGGAGCTCCCCGTCGAAGAAGCAGCGCAGCGCGCCCGTGTCGGTGACCTCGCCGATCTCGGCCACGTGCAACTCCCAGCGTTCGCAGACCTCTTGCGCGGCCGGGACGAGCTCCGGCCGGACGACCGCGACCATTCGCTCCTGGCTCTCCGAGATGATGATCTCCCAGGGCTCCAGGTCGTCCATCCGGAGCGGGACCCGCTCGAGGTGGACATCCACGCCCGCGCCTCCGCGGGCCATCTCCGACAGGGCAGAGGCGAGCCCGGCCGCGCCGCAGTCCTGCAGCGACTCGACGAGCCCACGCTCGACGAGCTCGGCGCTGGCCTCGATCAGCTTGTTGCCGGTGAACGGGTCGCCGACCTGCACCGAGGGGCGCTTCGCCTCGGAGCCCTCTCCGAGCTCCTGGCTCGCGAGGACGCTGGCTCCCCCGATCCCGTCCCGCCCCGTCGTCGCGCCGTAGAGGAGGAGCCCGTTCCCGTCGCCGGTTGCCCGCGCCGTCGTCAGCCGCTCGGCGGGAAGCAGGCCGACGCACATTGCGTTGACCAGGCAGTTGTCGTCGTACGCCGGGTCGAAGACCGTTTCGCCGCCGATGTTCGGTACTCCGACGCTGTTCCCGTACGCGCCGATCCCGGCAACGGCGCGGCGGAAGGCGAAGCCCGGCTCGCCGAACCGGAGCCCGTCGAGCAGCGCGATCGGCCGTGCGCCCATGGCGACGATGTCGCGGAGGATTCCGCCCACCCCGGTGGCCGCGCCCTGGAACGGCTCGACCGCCGACGGGTGGTTATGGCTCTCGACCTTGAATGCGATCGCGAGCCCGTCGCCGACATCGACGACACCCGCGTTCTCCCCCGGGCCCTGCAGGACGCGGGCGCCGACCGAAGGCAGCCGGCGAAGCAGGGGGGCGGAGTGCTTGTAGGCGCAGTGCTCGGACCACAGGAGGGAGAAGACCGCAAGCTCGAAGTGGTTCGGGTCGCGGTCGAGCAGCTCGCGGATACGGTCGAGCTCCCCGTCGGTCAAGCCGAGGGCGCGATGGAGCGGCTGCTGAGCCACGCTCGCCAGAAGGCCGAGAATATCGACAGGGTCCGACAGGTACGGTGGGACGGTGGGTGAGCGGGAGGTGACGCGCGGCTATCTGGCCCTGCTGCTGCCGCTCGCGGCTCTCTGGGGCGCGTCGTTCCTCTTCATCAAGGTTGCCGTGCGGGACCTCGAGCCGTCGGTGGTCATGGAGTGCCGCCTCGCCCTGACGGCGCTCGCGCTCCTGCCGCTGCTCCTCGTGGGACGCCGTGGGTTCGTTCGGGCCGACCTTCGGGCCGTCGCCTTCCCCGGGGTCGTGCTCGGCGTCGTCAACTCGGCGATCCCGTTCACGCTGATCGCGTGGGGCGAGACCCACGTGGACTCCGGGGTCGCGGCGATCGCGAACGCGTCGACGCCGATCTGGGTGGCCCTCGTGGCCATCCCGCTGCTTCCGAGTGAGCGCGCCTCCGGCCTCAAGCTCGTCGGGATCGTGCTGGGTCTCGTCGGCGTGGGCGTGCTGACCGGAGCGCAGCCCTCCGCAGGCGGCTGGGCGATCCTCGGCACGCTCGCCGTCGTGCTCGCGTCGTTCTGCTATGGAGCATCGAATATCTGGCTCCAGCCCCGGTTCCCGACGGATCGCATCGTGGCGCTCGTGACGCTGTCGATGGCCGTCGGGGCAGTCGCGCTGCTCCCGCTCGCGCTCGTCCAGCTTCCGAGCTCGGCGCCGGGCTGGAAGCCGGTCGGATCGGTGATCGCCCTGGCCCTCGGCGGAACATCGGTGGGCCTCCTCGTCTACTACCGCATGATCGAGCGGTACGGCTCGGCGCGGGCCAGCCTCGTCACGTACCTCGCGCCGGTGGCCGCTTTGGCCTACGGGATCGGCCTGCTCGGCGAGTCCCTGACCGCTGCGAAGGTACTCGGCCTGCTCCTGATCCTGGGCGGGGTGGCGCTCGGGTCCGGGATCGTTCGCCCGCTGCGGCGCGCGGTGCCCGCCGCGCCGACGGCATAGCGGTGGGGCTGGAGGCTGAAGGCGTTCGCCTGCGGCGCGCCGAGGCCGGCGACGTGGAATTCATCGTCGAGCTGCTCGCCGACCAAGAGGTTGAGCCCTTCCTCGCGGCCAGCCGGTCGCGCGCGCCCGCCGACGTGGGCGCGGAGGTCGAGCGCTCGCTGGCCGAGCCCGACGACGTCGGTCGCTTCGTGATCGAAGTGCAGGACGGCGCCGACTGGCGCCGGGCCGGCATCTGCGGCTTCCAGGTCGAAAACAGGCGCAGCAGGATCGCCCACCTCGGCGGGCTCGCCGTGCATCCAGACTTTCGCGGCCGCCGGTTGTCCGACCAGGCGGCCCGGATCCTCCAGCGCTACCTCCTTGGCGAGCTCGGCTACCACCGCCTTCAGCTCGAGTGCTACGGCTTCAACGAACGCGCGATCCGGCACGCCGAGCGTGCGGGCTTCGTGCGCGAGGGCGTGAAGCGGAAGGCCTACCTACGGCACGGCGAGTGGGTAGACGGCGTGCTCTTCGGCCTCCTGGCCGAGGATCTCGAGCCCTAGGCTCGCGTACTGTCACCTTCGAAAGGACCACATGACCCGCTACCTGCACACGATGTATCGGATCACCGATCCGGAGAAGAGCCGGGAGTTCTACGAGGCGCTCGGCCTCGAGTTCCGCCGTGAGCTGCCGATCGTCCGCGACGGCGAGCTGGAGGCGACCAACTACTTCTTCGGGGTGCCAGGCCAGGAGGAAGAGCTCGAGCTGACGTTCAACCACGACGGGCGGACGTATGACCTCGGGACGGGGTATGGCCACATTGCGCTCTCGGTCGACGACCTCGCCGCGACCCTCGCCCAGCTCGCCGAGCACGGGATCGAACCCGAACGCGAGCCCTACCGCGTCCGCGAGGGCGGTTCGCTGCTCTGCTTCGTGCGCGACCCGGACAACTACAGGGTGGAGATCATCGGCAGGCCGTAGCCCTGCCGCCTAGCCCTTCTGCCTCAGCCGCTCCGTCCAATCCTCGCCTTGGTCTAGTCGGTGTGCTCGCTCGGCTCACGGTTGGGCCGTCGTGACCCGAAACCACGCGAGCTTCGCACGTGCACGCGGCCTCCGGGAGCACGCCGCGCCGCTACCTCCCGTCCCTCACCGGCTGTTCAGTCGACCCAGGGGTCGGTTAGGCCCGACGATCAGCACGCCGTCGCGCGTCGTGATCTCCAGAGAGCGCCTGGGGAGGATGTGCTCCGCGCTCACTACACTCGGTGGCCATCGAATCAGATTAATCTGATATACTTGGTCTATGCGACGCTTGAGCGCAACCCAGGTGGCCCGGCAGTTCTCCGACGTGCTGAACCGCGTCGCAGCCGGAGAGGAGATCGAGGTGACTCGGGCCGGCGCCCCCGTCGCCGTGCTAGCGCCGGCCAGGCCACGCCTGCTCTCGGCGGAACGGTTTCGGGAGTTGCTCGCTTCTGCGCCGCCCGTCGACGACGAGTTCGCGGAGGACCTGCGGGCGATCCGGACATCGGTCCGCGCGCCGGAGGGCTCCTGGCCGTCCTGATCGACACCGACCTCCTGATCGAATGGGAGCGGGAGGAAACGGCGTCGGCGCTGGAGATGCTCGTCGGATCCGAGGATCGAGCGATCAGCGTCATCACCGTTAGCGAGTTGCTGCACGGTGTCCACCGGGCGTCGGGCGCGCGCCGCAATCGGCGCCGAGCGTTCGTGGAGCACGTGCTCGCGGGTTTCGAACCGATGCCGATCACGGAACCGATCGCGCGCGTGCACGCCGAGGTCTGGGCGAGTCTGGAGCGACGCGGGGATGCGCCCGGTGCCCACGACCTGTGGATCGCCGCAACCGCCCTCGCGCACGGTTTCGGCGTCGCGACCCGAAACCGGCGCGATTTCGCACGCGTACGCGGTCTGCGCGTGATTACGCCTTAGCTCGACGGAGGCGTTACGAGCGATGCACGCCCATCGTGATCGCGCCCACGTAACCTGACCCGCTCTTGCGCACGGTGACCAGGCTGCGCCGGCCGCCGTTTCGGAAGATCGAGTCGTCGGCGTTTCGCATGTCGCGGCCGGGGCGTTTCGAGTACGGCGACTTCTTGTAGACGCTGTCCGTCAGCGTGTCGGAGAAGAAGAGCTGTCCCGTGTGGACGACGTTGCCGCCGATGAAGACCTTGATGTGGATGTGCACGGCGCGCCCGGAGTACCAGCCCGGATAGACGGTCTGGAAGAGGGCGAGGCCCTTCGCGTCGGTCTTCTGAACTCCGCGCATGAACGTGCCCGAGTTGCCCTGCACGCCGGAGTAGACACCCGCCGCGTCGCAGTGCCAGACGTCGACCGCGGCGTTGGCGACCGGCTTGCAGGTGGACGCGTCGACGACCGTCGTTCGCAGTGTCAGCGGCGTCCCGGGCCGGCCCTCGGTGATGTTGCGGCGAACCCGCTCGTTCGGGATGTAGAAGGGGCCCTCGGTCAGTTCCGGGGTGAGAACGCACGAGACCGCGCCGGAGGCAACGCCCGCAGGCCCTTCGCCGGCCTCGGCCTCGCGCTCGCCCTGCCAGGCGCCCACGCCGGCCGCGGCCGCCAGGAAGCCGCCCAGCCGGACCAGAGATCGACGGCGCGTGATGCGTGCTTGGTCGTCCATGCCGGACACGGTAGCCAAGACTTGACGGGTACTCTCGTAGTGTGCCGATCCGCACCCGTAGATACGCAAACGAACGCGTTGGCGTGCTCGCCGGGCTGGGCATCGCCTCTGCGTTCTGCGTCCTCCTCGAGGTCTTCCGCGAGCTCCACTACCACGGAGCCGGTCAGCGGTTCATGCTCTGGAACCTGTTGCTGGCCTGGGTGCCGCTCGTCCTGGCGCTCGTGATCTACGACCGGTACCGGATCGGCGTGCGCTTCTTCCGGCTGGCTCCGTGGGCGGTTCTCTGGCTGCTCTTCCTGCCGAACGCGCCGTACATGATGACCGACTTCGTCCATCTGACCCCCGGCCGGGTGGCGCCGCTCTGGTTCGACGGCGTGCTGCTCTCGGCGTTCGGCTGGACCGGCCTGCTGCTGGGCTTCGTCTCCATCTACCTCATGCACGCCGTCGTTCGCGACCGGTTCAGCGGCCGCGAGGCCTGGTTCAGCGTGGTCGGCGTCTTCGCGCTCGCCAGCGTCGGCGTGTACCTCGGCCGCGTCAAGCGCTGGAACAGCTGGGATCTCCTGGTCAAGCCAGGCAAGCGGTTCGGTCAGCTCGCGGCCCATCTCGCCGATCCCGGTGGGCTCGCGCGCGCGGCGCTGATCACCTTGGCCCTGACCTGTCTCCTGACCGCCGCGTACTTCTCGTTCTACGTTCTCGTCGGCGTTCGCCTGAACGCCTACCGGCGCCAGAAACTCCGGGCCTAAGCGGACGAGGGCGGCTGGACCCCGATCAGGCGCCCGTGGACGAGCTCTTCGACCTGATGCGGCAGCTGGCACCCCTGCTCCAGGCTTTGCCCCGATGACGGCCTTCGAGGATCTGCTGCGGGCCTGGGACGGCGAGCAGGCGGTGATCCGCTACGACGAGCCGACGGGCGCCTGGATGTTCGTCTGCGTTCATTCGACGGTGCGCGGCCCGGCCGGGGGCGGCACGCGGATGCGTGTCTACCCAGCGGCCGCCGACGGTCTGGCGGACGCGATGCGGCTCTCGGCGGGCATGACGCTCAAGCTGGCCGTTGCCGATGCGCCTTTCGGCGGCGGGAAGGCGGTGCTCGCCGTTCCCTCCCTGCCCGTGGGCGCGGAGCGCCGGCGGCTGCTCTTGCGCTACGGCGAGCTCGTCGAATCGCTCGGTGGCACGTTCCGGACTGCGGCCGACATGAACACCTCGGCCGCGGACATGGACGTGGTCGCCGAGCGCTGCGCCTACGTCTACGGACGAAGCGAGGCGCAGGGTGGAGGAGGCGACTCGGGTCGCGGTACGGCGCGCGGCGTCTTTCACGGCATCCGCGCATGCCTGCGCCATCTCGAGGGCACCGCCGAGCTCGCTGGCCGGGCAGTGCTAGTCCAGGGGCTCGGCAGCGTGGGGGCGAGGCTCGCGTCCCAGCTCGCCGAGGGCGGAGCGAACCTGTTCGTCAGCGACGTCGACGGCGAGCGGGCGGCGGAGGTCGCGCAGGAGCTGGGAGCGCGGGTCATCCCGCCGGAGCAGGTGATCGGAACTGACGCCGAGGTGTTCGCGCCCTGCGCGGTCGGAGGCGTCCTGGCGGCCGAGTCGGTGCCACGGCTCCGCTGCCGGATCGTCGCCGGCGCGGCGAACAACCAGCTCGCGACCCCCGAGGACGCGGAACGTCTCCACGCCGCGGGCATCCTCTACGCGCCCGACTACGTGATCAACGCGGGCGGGGTTCTTCAGCTCCTGGGCATCGAGGACCTCGGCTGGGACGAGGAAACGCTGGAACGGCACCTCGAGGGGATCGGGACGACGCTGCTCGAGATCTTCGCGCTGGCCGACCTGGAAGGCGTTTCGAGCGAGCGAGCGGCAGAGCAGGTCGCGCGGTCGCGGTTGACGCCGCCGGCCTGAGTCACGCCGTCTCGGATTTACTACCGGCATGGCCGACGACTGGCGCCTGACCATCGTTCCCTCCGGGGACACCGACCCACCGAGCCTGCTCGGCTCGTTGCTGGAGTACGAGCTCGAGGAGGAGGCACGGAAGCGCCTGGGAAAGCGCTTGGCGGTCGAGGTCAGCGCGGGCGACTCGGCGATCTTTCTGTACGGCGACAGCGAGCAGCAGGTGCGCGAGGCCGAACGGATCGTGCGGCAGCTGCTCGAAGAGCAGGGCGTCGACGCCCGGCTCGAGGTCGCGCGCTGGCATCCGCTCGAGGAGCGCTGGGAAGATGCCGGCGTTCCACTCCCGCGGACCGAGCAGGAGCGGCTGGCCGAACTCGGGCGGCTCGAGTCCGAAGAGGTGGCGGATTCGCGAGAGCGCGGGCCAATGTGGGAGGTGCGGCTGGAGCTTCCGGGGCACCGGGAGACCGAGGAGCTCGCCGAACGCCTAGAGGCGGAGGGCATCCCGGTCCTGCGCCGCTGGAAATTCCTTCTCGTCGGCGCCGAGAGCGAGCGGCAGGCGAACGAGCTGGCCGAACGGCTGCGCGGCGAAGCTCCTCCTGGAGCGGTCGTCGCCGTCGAGGGCAGCGCCGAGCTCCTCGGAGAGGTCGCCTTCCCGAACCCATTCGCCGTCTTCGGCGGGCTCGGGACCTAATCTCGGGGCCGTCGCCCTCGGGGGCGACGCGCTGCCGTCGCACTTTCGGCACACATCCGGCACAGACACGTCACGCATTCCTCGCTACGTTGCCTCACATGGCAACCAAGGTCGAGACTGCATGGGGAAAGGCGACGATCGTCGAGGAGGTCTCACTTCGACAACAGGCCGGCGACAAGCGGTTCTCCTCCAGCGTCCAGCTCCTGGAGAACGGGAAGGGCGAGCTACTGGTTCGCTTCGCCTACTCCACCGACGGCGTGGCGCGACGCGGGCCGGTCACGCTTCGGGCTCGCGACCTCGACCGCCTGCGCGCCGCACTCACGGAGCATCCGCGGCTCGCCGCGGCGCTCGGATTTCCGAACGGAGGTGGGGCCTAGACGAAGGCCGGCGACCGATCGCGCGCCGCGTCGACGAGCGACCCGAGAATGAGCGCTCCGTCGGTCGAGCCGAGCAGTGCGTCGACCGCATGCTCCGGATGCGGCATCAGGCCGAAGACGTTGCCGTCCTCGCTCAGGACTCCGGCGACGTCTCCGATCGAACCGTTCGGGTTCTCGCCTGCGGCGTAGCGCAGAACAATCGAACCGGCTTGCTCGAGCTCCGCGACGTGCTCCGGCTCGGCGAACCAGCAGCCCTCGCCGTGCTTGACCGGGATCGTGAGCCGCCTTCCGGGCGGGCAGCGGCTCGTGAACGGCGTATCCGCGCGCTCGACGTCGAGCGACACGTCCTTGCAGACGAATGCGAGCGAGGCGTTCGGCCGGAGCGCGCCCGCGAGGAGGTCGGCCTCGCAGAGGACCTGGAAGCCGTTGCAGATCCCGAGCACGAGACCGCCCTCGCGGGCGAACTCGACGACCGCCTGCATCGCGGATGAAAAGCGGGCAATCGCGCCGCAGCGCAGGTAGTCGCCGTAGGAGAACCCGCCGGGGAGGACGACGGCGGCCAGGTCCTGCAGCGATTCCTCCTGGTGCCAGACGGGGATTGCCTCGGCGCCGAGGCGCTCGAGCGCCAGCAGGGCGTCCCGGTCGTCGCACGCTCCCGGGAAGACGACGACGCCGATGCGAGGCCGCGGCCCGCTGGGCTCAGTCACCCGCCGAGTCTTCCTCGAGCTCGATTTCGAAGCTCTCGATCAGCGGATTCGCGAGCAGGCCGCGGCACATGCGCTCGACCTGCTCTCGCGCAGCGTCGAGGTCGGCGGCGTCCCCGAGCTCGAGGTCGATGAGCCTGCCGACGCGTGCCTGCTCGACCGGGAAGCCGAGGTGGCGGAGCGACGCCTCCACTGCCGCACCCTGGGGATCGAGGATGCCCGCCTTCGGGCGAACGAGCACCGTCGCCCTCATCGCAGAACGACCTCGGGATCGGCCAGGTACTCGTCGAACGGGAGCCCGGTGATCAGCTCGAAGGCCTCGACGTAGCGTGCGCGGGTGCCGGAGACGACCTCGGCCGGGAGCTCCGGGCCCGGATCCGTCTTGTCCCAGCGGAGCGTTTCGCAGTAATCGCGGACGAACTGCTTGTCGAACGAGGGCTGCGCGCCGCCCGGCCGGTACTCGGCGGCGGGCCAGAAGCGGGAGGAGTCCGGCGTGAAGGCCTCGTCGGCCAGCACCAGCGTGCCCTCCTCGTCGAGCCCGAACTCGAACTTGGTGTCGGCGACGATGATCCCGCGCTCGGCGGCGTGCGCCGAGGCGAAGCCGTAGAGGGCGAGGGCTGTCCGCTCGACCTCCTCGAACCGGTCCCGGCCTACGAGCTCGACGGCCGCGACGGCGTCGATGTTCTCATCGTGCCCCGTTGTCGCCTTCGTGGCCGGCGTGAAGATCGGCTCGGGCAGCCGGTCGGACTCGGCCAGACCGGACGGCAGCCTGTGGCCCGACGTCATGCCCGTGGCGAGGTAGTCCTTCCAGCCGGAGCCCGCGAGATAGCCGCGGACTACGCACTCGAGCGGGAGCATCTCGAGCCGGCGGCATTCGCTCGAGCGTCCGTCGGGGCGCAGCCCGAGCAGATGGTTTGCGCAGATGTTGCGCGTTCGAGCGAACCAGAACCCCGAGAGCCCGGTGAGGACGCGTCCCTTGTCGGGAATCTCGGTCGGGAGGACGACGTCGAAGGTCGAGATCCGGTCGCTGGCGACCAGAAGCAGCCGGTCGTCGTCGAGCGCATAGAGCTCGCGGACCTTGCCGCTGCCGACGTGGACGGGCGCATCAGACGGCATGGGCAGGCTCCTTTCGGGGTTGCAGTGCGTGCAGACGCTCGAACACGAGATCGACGTGACGCGTGTACGCATCGAGATCGAACACAGCGGCCAGCGCCTCGGCATCAAGCCGAGCGGTGACTTCCGGATCGGCCGTTGCGAGGGCCGGGAAGTCGCCGTCCTCCTCCCAGGCCTCGCCCGCCAGGCGCTGCACGATCCGGTACGCGTCATCCCGGCCCAGGCCACTGTCGACGAGGGCGAGCAGCAGCCGCTGGCTGAAGTACACGCCGCCGCTTCTCCGCAGGTTCGCGCCCATGCGGTCGGGGTCGATGAGCAACCCTTCGATCAGCCAGGAAAACCGGTCGAGCATGTAGTCCAGGCCGAGGAAGCTGTCCGGAATGACGATGCGCTCGACGGACGAGTGTGAGATGTCGCGCTCGTGCCAGAGAGCGACGTTTTCGAGCGCGGGAATCACTGCGCTTCGCACCACACGCGCGAGGCCGCACAGGCGCTCGGCCATGATCGGGTTCCGCTTGTGCGGCATCGCCGAGGAACCCTTCTGGCCGCGGCCGAACGGCTCCTGGACCTCGCGGACCTCGGTGCTGGCGAGGTGGCGGATCTCCAGCGCGAACCGCTCGAGCGATGCAGCGACCAGCGCGAGCGCGCCGAGCAGCTCGGCGTGGCGATCGCGCGACACGATCTGGGTCGAGACGGGGTCGGGCTCGAGCCCGAGCCGCTCGCAGGCGACTCGCTCGACCTCGGGCTCGATCGCCGCGTACGTCCCGACCGCGCCGGAGAGCTTGCCCACCCGCATTCCCTCGAGCGCGCGCGCCAGGCGCGTGCGCCCGCGGTCGAGCTCGAAGGCCCAGCTTGCGAGCTTGAGCCCGAAGGTCGTGGGCTCGGCGTGAATGCCGTGTGTCCGGCCGATCATCAGCGTGTGCTTGTGCTCCTGCGCCCGTTCAAGCACCGCCGCCAGCGCGCGGTCGAGACCCTCCGCGAGCAGCGCGCCCGCTTCGCGAACCTGCAGGGCAAGCCCCGTGTCGACGACATCCGACGACGTTAGGCCGTAGTGGAACCAGCGGCCGTCCTCGCGCAGCTCCTCGGCGACCGCGTCGACGAACGCGGCCACGTCGTGATTCGTGCGGCGCTCGATCTCGGCGACGCGCTCGGGGCTGGGCGCCGCGGCGCGCTCGCGGATCCTCGCCACGGCGTCGGCAGGCACGGTCCCGATCTCCGCCCATCCCTCCAGCGCGGCGAGCTCGACCTCGAGCCACGACGCCAGCTTGGCCTCGTCCGACCAGATCCGCGCCATGGCCGGACGGGAGTACCGGGCGATCACCGGTCCGATGCTATCCGGAGCTGCCGACGCCGAGGATGCGGGCCGCCAGCGCCGCCGCGTTCCTGGCCGAGTCCACGCCGACGCAGGCCACCGGAACTCCGGGAGGCATCTGCACGATCGAAAGGAGCGCGTCCAGTCCGTCGAGCACGCTCTTCGAGGAGCGCAGCGGCACGCCGATCACCGGCAGATCGGTCTGGGCCGCGACGACGCCCGGCAAGGCCGCCGCGAGCCCGGCACCCGCGATCAGCACCCGGAGCCCGCGCTCCCTCGCCTGGCGCGCGTACTCCGCGACCGCGTCCGGGTCCCGGTGGGCCGAGCGCACCTCGAACTCGAACGGGATCCCGCGGGCCTCGAGCTCGGCAACCGCGTCCGTCATCCGCTCGCGGTCCGACTCCGACCCGACGAGGATGCCGACGAGGGGAGATCCGTCAGCCACCGACCCCGCTCCGTTCTGCCGCGCCGAACGCGATGTCGCGACGATAGCGCGCCCCCGGGAACGAGATCCGCGCGACCCCCTCGTAGGCGCGGCGCCGCGCCTCGGCCGGCTCGTCGCCGACCCCGGTCACGTCCAGGATCCGGCCCCCGTTCGTGACCAGACGGTCGCCGTGCATCGCCGTCGCGGCATGGAAGACGAGCGTGCCTGCAGCCTCGGCCTCTTCGACGCCCGTGATCGGGGTGCCGATGTCGCTCTCGGCCGGGTATGCGCCGCCCGCCATCACGACCGTCACGGCCGCGCGGTCGGACGCCTTGAGCTCCGTGTCGGGGAGGGAGCCCGAGGCCGCCCCGGCCAGTGCGCCGAGAAAATCGCCCTCGAGGAGCGGGAGGATCGACTGCGTTTCGGGGTCTCCGAAGCGGCAGTTGAACTCGAGCACCCGAATGCCCTCGTCGGTTCGCATCAGGCCGGCAAAGAGCGTTCCGATGAAGGGGGTGCCCCGCTCTGCGAGCTCGGTCAGCACCGGCCTGTGCACGGTGTCGAGGATCTCCTCGATCTCGTGGGTGCCGAGCCCCGGCACGGGGGAGAGAGAGCCCATTCCGCCCGTGTTCGGGCCCTCGTCGCCGTCGCCGATGCGCTTGTAGTCCTGGGCGGCCGGCAGGGCGAGCGCGCGGCTGCCGTCGCAGAGCGCGAAGACGGAAAGCTCTTCGCCTTCGAGCAGCTCCTCGATCACGATCCGGTCGCCGTACGGGGTCGCGGCCTTGAGCCCGGCCTCGAGCTCGTCGGCGTCGCGGCAGATGAACACCCCTTTCCCGGCGGCGAGCCCGTCGGCCTTGATCACGCAGGGCGGCCGCGCAACCGAGAGGGCCGCGGCGGCCGGCACTCCCGCCGCCTGCATCACCTCCTTGGCGAAGCTCTTCGAGCCCTCGATCCTGGCGGCCTCGGCGCTCGGCCCGAATACGGCGACGCCGCCGCGGCGGAGGACGTCGCCCACGCCGGCCACGAGGGGCGCTTCCGGTCCGATGACGACCAGCTCGATGTCGAGCGACCGGCAGAGCGCGAGCAGACCCTCCGCGTCTTCGGCCCGAAGCGGGTGGCAGGCGCCGATCCCGGCGATACCAGGGTTCCCCGGCGCGGTGTGAACCTCGCCACACCCAGGGCTCGAGGCGAGCTTCCACGCGAGCGCGTGCTCGCGGCCGCCGCCGCCGACGACGAGGACCTTCACGGGCGCCAGTGTCTCAAACCGGGTGGCCGGCGATCACTACCCGCGTGCAATGGCTTCGAGCCCGCGGGAGGCCAGGACGCGCTCGCGCTCGGCGCCGGTACCCACCAGGCACACCTCGACGTCGAGCTCTCGGGCGACGTAGTCGACATAGGCGCGCGCGGCGTCCGGCAACGCGTCCAGGTCGTCGACCTGATCCAGCGGCTTACCCCAGCCGGCCAGCGTTTCGTAGACCGGCCGCGCGTGGTGGAAGTCGCTCTGGTGGGCCGGAAACTCTCCGGTCTCGGAGCCGTCCGGTAGGAGGTAGCGCGTGCAGACAGGGATCTCCTCGAACGCCGACAGGACGTCGAGCTTCGTCAGCGCGAGCGAGGTGAAGCCGTTCAGACGCGCGGCGTAGCGGAGCGCGACGAGGTCGAGCCAGCCGCAGCGCCGGACGCGGCCGGTGACGGTTCCGACCTCTCCGCCGAGCTCGCGGATCCGTTCCTGGTCGGGCCCCTCGATCTCGGTCGGGAACGGCCCCTCGCCGACGCGCGTCACGTACGCCTTTGCCACTCCCATGACCGCGTCGATCCGCGTCGGCCCGATGCCGATTCCAGGGGCCGCCCCGCCCGACACCGTGCTGGATGACGTGACGAACGGATAGGTGCCGTGGTCGATGTCGAGGAGCGTGCCGTGCGCTCCCTCGAAGAGCACGAACTGCGCCGCGCGGAGCGCTCGGTCGACGAGGAGCGACGTGTCCGCGATGTGCGGGCGAAGCCGCCGCGCGTATCCCTCATAGCGCTCTGCGAGATCCTCGAGCTCGATCGTCTCGCTGCCGTAGACGCGTTCGAGCCAGACGTTTTTCTCGACCAGCGCAACCTCGATCTTCTGGCGCAGGATCTTCGGGTCGAGCAGGTCCTGGACGCGGATCCCCAGCCGCATCGCCTTGTCCGCGTACGTCGGCCCGATCCCGCGGCGGGTCGTGCCGATCTGGAGCTTGCCGAGCCGCCGTTCGCTGCCCCGGTCGATCGCCAGGTGCCAAGGCATGATCAGGTGCGCGTCGCCGGAGAGCCTGACGCGATCGATCGCGAGCCCTCGACCGCCCAGGTCGTCGAGCTCTTCGACGAAGACCTCCGGGTCGACGACGCAGCCGGCGCCGATCACGCACTCCTTGCCCCACACGAGCCCCGAGGGCATGTGCCTGAGCCTGTAGGTCTCCCCGTCCGCGACGATCGTGTGCCCCGCGTTCGGGCCGCCGTTGTAGCGGCAGACGAGATCGGAGGTCTGGGCGAGCAGGTCGACGATCTTGCCCTTGCCCTCGTCGCCCCACTGCGCACCGACGATCACGGTCGCGGGCACGTGCTGCAGTCTGCCTGACCCGGCGGAGGAGGCTCGGGTCAGGCGGCCAGGAGCACGCGGTCGTGCACGCTGGCCGCCAGCGCGTCGACGACTGCCCGCAGCTCCTCGCGGGTGTCGTCGTCGACCAGGACGCCGTCCTCGGCGAAGCGTGTGGCGACAGGGCCGACGGCGGCCTCGCCTTCGACGACGCGGGCCCCGATTGCGGCCAGGACCTTGCGGAGCTCGGCCTGCGCCCACACGGCGCCGAACGCACCCGTGCTCGAGCCGAAGACCGCGACCGGCTTGTTCCGCAGCGGGCTCGTGGCCAGGGGCCTCGAGACCCAGTCGAGCGCGTTCTTCAGCTGGCCCGGGATCGAGTGGTTGTACTCGGGGGTCGCGAAGAGCAGCGCGTCGGCGCCGGCGATCGCCGCGCGAAACCGCGCGACGGCCGCCGGCGCGTCCTCGACGTCGTCGTCCTCGTCGTAGGGCGGGACGTCCTTCAGGGCGTCGAAGACCTCGACGTCGGCATCCGCCGGCAGGAGCTCGGCGGCAGCGAGGAGCAGCTTCCGGTTCCAGGAGTCCCGGCGCAGGCTGCCCGACACGGCGAGGACGCGCATTGTTAGCGCCTCACCAGATAGAGATCCGCCGAGAGGTCGACGTCGTTCGGCAGGGCAGGGTCGCCGCTCGGCAGCGGCAGGTTCCAGTCCAGCCGACGGCGAACTCGACGCGCGAATGGACCGGATCGACGCTCCACGTGCCGGTGGGAAGGGCCGTCGTCCGGGTCAAATGGTGCTCATGTCGCTCCTCCTGTCAGTCGCTATACTTGACACCGCAAGCAACTGTAGCAGATATTCATGAGTACACAAGTATTGACCACTCAAGTAGATTCGGCCATGGAGGCCTGGGTTCGGCTGCTCCGCGGCTGCAC
>JBBRYK010000012.1:0-52482 GCA_038237665.1 Gaiellales bacterium
AGCGGATGATGGGACTCGAACCCACGACCTTCTGCATGGCAAGCAGACGCTCTAGCCAACTGAGCTACATCCGCGCGGCCGTGGATTATAGCGGCGGTCGGGTGCGGCCTTGGGCCTCGTCCAGGGCTTCGTTGACCAAGCGATCTGCGAGCTCATTCTGCTCGCGGCGAACTGCCGTGTAGCGAATCCGGGGAAACGACCGTGCCAAGCGCGCGGCCCGCGCTTGCAACTCCTGCAGCGCGGCGTTCTTCACCTTGTAGACGCCCGTCATCTGGCGGACGAGGAGCTCGGAGTCGGACACGACCTCGAGGTCGTCGACGGCCAGCTCGCGCGCTCGCTCGAGCCCCGCGATCAACGCTCGGTACTCGGCGACGTTGTTCGTGGCGACGCCGATCCCCTCGCCCTCGGCGGCGAGCACGGTCCCGTCCTCGGCCTCGAGCACGTAGCCGTACGCGGCCGGGCCCGGGTTCCCGCGGGCGCCCCCGTCCGTCGAGAGCCGCGCCTTCACAGGAGCGGATACACGTCGAAGGCCGGCTCCTCGTACGGATGCGCCTCCCGCAGCGCGGCGATGACAGCGTCCTGAGCGCCCCCGGGGAAGACCGTCTCCAGCCGGAGCTCCGGAACCCGCTCCTCCCTCCCCCGCTCCCCGATCGTCGGGGTCGCCCCCGCGCCGCCAAGAAACGTGCCCGTGCCCTCGGTGTACCAGGAGCAGCGCTCGTACTCGCCGATCCGGCCGGCTCCGGCCGCGAAGACGGCGTCGCGCACCCGGTCGAGTGCCTCGGGCGGGACGAAGACGACGAGCTTCCGGTCGTTAGGGGGCAAAGCCGACGAGTGAGAGCTCGGACGGGTCGCGGCCCTCGAGCTCGGCATAGAGCGCGGCCAGCGTGCGGGGGCCGTCGGCCTCGGGCGGCCGATCGTGGCGCTCGAGCCACGCCGACGCCTCGGCGCTCGACAGCGGCTTGAACTCGATGTTCGCCGCGCAGCGGCCCGGCCGGGCCACGGCCGGGTGCAGCTTGCGGACCTCCTCGTTCGTCGTCACGAGCACGAGCACGCGGAGCCCCTGGCCGATCAGGCCGTCGACGACGTTCAGAAACCGGGAAAGCCCCTGGCCCATCGACGCGCGGGCGTCGGCCGAGAGCAGCTCGCCCGTGTCCTCGAGGATGAGGACGCGCCAAGCGCGCTCCGCCTTCTCGTCGTCCTCCTCCTCGATCGACACCGCGCTGCCCATGGCGAAGTGCGCGATCATCCCGCCCCGCGAGACCATCATCGGGAACGCCGGCTGCATCAGCACCGACATCAGGTAGTCGGCGTGCGCGCCGAAGAGCGAGTCCGGGTCGACGATGTAGTGGAGCTGGCACCAGTCGCGCCACTCCCAGGCCAGCGCGCGGAGCGCAAACGTCTTGCCGGTACCGGCCAGGCCGTGCCAGAGGATCAGCTGCCCGCCGTGCGCAGGCGTGAAGCCGCGCATGATCGCGCCGAGCTGCTCGCGCGTCCTCGCCGAGTAGTTCTCCTCGATCTCGTCCCACCCGGGGACGCCGATCGAACGCCACGACGGCTGCGGGCCGTGTGGCCCGTAGGTCCAGAAGGTGACGGGCACCTCGTGCGCCGACGATGGATCGGGCGGCGGGAAGTGCTCGTGGAGCACCTCGAACACCGGCTCGATCGACGCCGCCTCGCCCGCGGCGGCGATCGCGTGCAGGTGGGCTCCGGCGAGGCTGACGTGGACGAGGACGCCGTCGTGCGCGAAGAGAGCGGCCTCGTGGTTCCGCGACTTGATCCGGAGCAGCCGCTCGCCGAGCTCCGGAATCTGGGTCGTGCCCGTCGGCCAGCTGTCCATTTTCAACTCGCCCAGCCCGTGCTCAGCCGCCAGGTCGAGGAAGCGCCCGAAGGGCATCGCCTCGACGCCCTGCAGCTCATGCCGCAGCCCGAGCTCGAAGTTCTTCTTCCCGTCCTCAGCCATCGGCACAGCCTAGTCAGCCGGACAAGCCGGCTCTCTTAGGCAAGGCTCATTCAGCGTTGTCGATCTGAGCCCTCTGGAGCTTCCCGGAGTAGTCGACGTAGATCGACTTCCACTCGGTGAAGACGTCGAGGGCGGCCTGGCCGGCCTCGCGATGGCCGTTGCCGGTGTCCTTCGTTCCGCCAAAGGGCAGGTGCACCTCGGCGCCGATCGTCCCGGCGTTGATGTAGGTGATCCCCGCTTGGAGGTCGCGCATCGCGCGAAACGCCTTGTTCACGTCGCGAGTGAAGAGCGACGAGGAGAGCCCGTAGCGGACGCCGTTCGCCACCTGGATCGCCTCGTCGAAATCGCGCACCGGGATCAGTGCGGTCGTGGGTCCGAAGATCTCCTCCTGCGCGATGCGCATCCCCGCCTGCACGTCGCCGAAGATGGTCGGGCGGTAGAAGTTGCCCTTGTCGAGCCCGTTGCCGGTCGCGACCTCGCCGCCGGTCAGGAGCTTCGCACCCTCGTCCTTCCCGATCTCGGTGTAGGAGTGGATCTTCTCCAGCGACCGGCGGTTGATCACCGGGCCGACGTCCGTGTCCGGCTCCCAGCCGGGGCCGAGCCGGAGCTTCTCTGCCGCCTCGACGAGCCGGGCGGCGAGCGCGTCGTAGACGCTCTGCTGCACGATCACCCGGCTGGCAGCGGTGCAGCGTTGGCCCGAGGTGCCGAACGCCGACCAGAGGATCCCCTCGGCGGCCAGGTCCAGATCGGCGTCGTCGAGGACGATGATCGCGTTCTTCCCGCCGAGCTCCAGGTGGACGTGCTTCAGACCCTCGGCGGCGGCCTTCAGGACCGCCACGCCCGTCTCCCGCGAGCCGGTCAGGGTGATCACGCGCACCTCGGGATGCGTGACGAGGCGCTGGCCCACCTCCGCCCCGCCGCCGTGGACGATGTTGAGGACACCGGGTGGGAGGCCGGCTTCCGCGAAGAGCTCGACGAAGCGCTCGCCCAGCGCCGGCGTGTCCGTGGCGGGCTTGAAGACGACGGTGTTCCCACAGACGAGCGCGGGCGCGATCTTCCAGGACGGGATCGCGATCGGGAAGTTCCAGGGGGTGATCGCGCCGACGACGCCGATCGGCATGCGCACGCTCATGTTGAACTTGTCGGGCAGCTCCGAGGGCGTCGTCTGACCGAACAGGCGGCGGCCCTCGCCGGCCATGTACTGCGACATGTCGATCGCTTCCTGGACGTCGCCGCCCGCCTCGGGCAGCACCTTGCCCATCTCGCGCGCCATCAGCTCCGCGAGCTCGTCCTTCTCCTCGGTCAGGAGCCGGGCGAAGCGAAACAGGATGTCGCCGCGCTTCGGCGCCGGGACGAGCCGCCACTGCTCGAAGGCGGCCCTCGCCGCATCGACGGCACGGTCGACGTCCTCGGCGCCCGATTTCGGGAAGCTGCCGATCGTCTCGCCGGTCGCCGGGCTCGTCGACTCGAAGGTGTCGCCGCTCGCGGCGTCGACCCACTCGCCGCCGATGTAGTTCTGAAAGCTTCTCGTGGAGTAGCTCACGCGCCGACTGGGTGCGATGGAGGAGTGCGAGGCAAGGACGCAGGGAGCGGGCGTACCCGGAGGGTACGGGCGCGACTGAGGACGCCGCATCGTGCCCTCCAGCGCGGCCAGGCGGCCCGTGCTCTGCTCCACGGGGAGCGTAACCAGCTCTTGGTGCCCGTCGCCGCCACGGGGGCGAGTGTAGCTAGAGGGCTAGCTCGCCTCGGGCGGAAAATCGGTCGACGGGAACGTCCCCGGAACGCGCTGGCGGCGCCGGTCGCGCAGTAGCCGCTTGCCCCCGAACTTCTTGCCCTCGTCGCGCCGGTCGTCCCCTTCCCGCCGATCGAGGATCACGGTGACGTTCGGGTTGTCCTTGTAGTACTCGACCATCTTGTCGTAGAGCTCGTCGGCGAGCTCACGCGGAATGACGCAATAGATCACTACAGCGGATTGTAGGGCCGTAGCCCGCTAGACCCGCGCGAACTGAGGGACAACGCGGCCCTCCTCGTCCAGCTGCGCGTTCCAGCGGCGGAACGCCACGTCGAGCTGCTCGAGCTCGTCGCCGCGCTCGGCGAGCCGGACCGGCTGGATCGAGTCGAACGTCACCCGGTACTGGTACCAGGCGATGTCCCAGGCGACGGTGATCACGGCCTCGCGGTTGACGCCGGACAGGCGCATGATCGACGCCTCCGGCTCGCCCAGCGAGCGGGCGATCCCGGCGACGGTGCGCCGGAACGGGCTGGCGTTGAAGAGGTCGGCCGCCTCGACCATTGCCGCTTGCGGCTCGGAGAGCCGCCGCAGCAGCGGTTCGGCGCCGATTGGCTCGCTTCCCTCGCGGCGCGGCTCGAACAGCGCGCCGAGGCTCAGCCGCTTGCGGCGCCGGGGGCCCCTGATCGTCGGGGTGCTCGGGCTCCCCTCCCGGATCCAGCCGTGCTCGAGCGCGACCTCCTGGCAGAGCGGGCACACGTCGACGAGACGCTCGTCGCCCTCGGGCGAGAACCGCGTCGCGCGCTCTCCGGTGAGGAGGGTGCGATCGCAGATGGCACAGATCTGCACGGGCGTGTCGGTCGAGATCCGCATCTGAGGGCGAAAGACTAGACCTTGACCTCGTCTTTTTCCTTCTTCGCCTCGTCGATCACCTTCTGCGCGATGTGCGTGGGCACCTCGTCGTAGCGCAGGAAGTGCATGTGGTAGTCACCCCGGCCGCCCGTCAGCGAGGTCAGCGCCTGGGCGTACGTGAGGATCTCCGCCATCGGCACCTCGGCCTTGATCGAGGTCATGCCGCCCTGCGGCTCCATGCCCTGCAACCGCCCGCGCCGTGAATTGAGGTCGCCGTTGACGGCGCCGACGGAGTCGTCCGGGACCGAGACATCGATCTCCATGATCGGTTCGAGCAGCACCGGATTCGCCTTCTCGTAGGCCGTCTTGAAGGCCATCGAGCCGGCGATCTTGAAGGCCATCTCCGACGAGTCGACGGAGTGGTACGAGCCGTCGACGAGCAGCACGCGAACGCCCTGGACGGGGGCGCCGGCGAGCTCGCCGTGCAGCATCGCCTCCTGGATCCCCTTGTCGACGGCTGGCCGGAAGCCCTGGGGAATGACACCGCCGACGATCTTGTCGACGAACTCGTAGCCGGTGTGGCCCTCGAGCGGCTCGAGCACGATGTGGCAGTCCCCGAACTGGCCGCGCCCACCGGTCTGCTTCTTGTACCGGCCCTGGGCGCGCGACTCGTTGCGGATCGTCTCCAGGTAGGGCACCCGCGGCTGGCGCAGCTCCACGTCCACGCCGAACCGGCGTCGGAGACGGTCGACCGCGACCTCGACGTGCATCTGCGAAAGCCCGGTCAGCAGCTGCTCGCCGGTCTGCGGGTCGCGGCGCATCGCGAGCGTCGGATCCTCCTCCGAGAGCCGCCGCAGCGAGGTGCCGACCTTCTCCTCGTCGCCCTTCGCTTTGGGCGTCACCGCGAAGCTCATCACGCCTTCCGGGAAGTCGATCGGCGTGACCTCGACCTGGTGCTCGTGGTCGAGGAGCACGTCCCCGGTCATCGTCTCCTTGAGCTTCGCGACCGCGCCGATGTCGCCCGGGCCGAACTCGCCGGCGTGGAGGTGCTCCTTTCCCTGCAGGGCGAGCAGCTGGCCCATTCGCTCCTTCCCGCGGGTTCGCGTGTTGACGACGGTCGAGTCGCCCGCGACCGTCCCGGAGAGGACGCGAAACAGGTTGATCCGGCCGGCGAAGGGGTCGGCGAGGGTCTTGAAGACGAAGGCCGCGGCGCCGGTACCGTCGACCTCGAGGCCCACCGGCGCGCCTTTCTTCGCCGGGGAGGGCACCCCCTCGACGAGCAAATCGAGGAGAGCGGTCGTGCCGAGGTTCTTCGTCGCGACGGCGGTCGCCACCGGGAAGACCTCGCCGCGTGTGACCGCGTCCTTCAGCGCGTGCGCGACCTCCTCGACCGAGAGCTCCTGGCCTTCGAGGTAGCGCTCCATCAGCCCTTCGTCGGTCTCGACGACGGCGTCGAGGAGCTTCTCACGGTACTCGGCCACCTGGTCGGCAAGCTCGGCCGGGATCTCGACGGGCTCGGCCTCGCGTCCACCCTCGGGGCTCATCCAGGCCGTCATGTGCAGCAGGTCGACGATGCCCGTCAACTCGTGCTCGGAGCCGATCGGGATGTGCACGGCGACCGCGCGGTCGGATAGGTGCTCGCGGATCTGGTCGAGCACCCGGAAGAAGTCGGCGCGCTCCCGGTCGAGCATGTTCACGAGCAGCACGCGCGCGAGGCCGAGCTCCTCGCCGCGCTCCCAGACGCGGCCGGTGCCGACCTCGACGCACATCACCCCGCTCAGCACGACGAGCGAGCCCTCGACCACCCGGAGCGCGGCGATCGTGTCGCCCTGGAAGCCGGCGTCGCCGGGCGTGTCGATCAGGTTGATCTTCCGCCCCTGCCACTCCAGGCGGGCGAGCGAGGCCTGCAGCGACATCTGCCGGCGCTGCTCCTCGTCGTCCCAGTCGGAGACGGTCGACCCCGCCTCGATCGTCCCGAGCCGGTTGACACCACCGGACTGAAAGAGCATCGCCTCGACGAGCGAGGTCTTACCCGTGCCGCGGTGACCGACGACGGCGACGTTGCGGATCTTTCCGGACTCGAGAGCAGCCATTGAGCAGAGGACCTCCCTGGAATGCGTGACCGGCGGCCCGTTCGGCCGCCGCGGAGAGGATTCTAGCCCTCCCCGTCCTTGCTTCTAGGCCGGCTCGTGCGAACGGACCCCGCCTGAAAGCCGGGCCTTCAGGCGCAAGATCGCCTTCGTGTGCAGCTGAGAGACGCGCGACTCGGTCACCCCGAGGACCTCGCCGATTTCCCGGAGGGTCAGCTCCTCGTAGTAGTAGAGCGTGACGACGAGCTTCTCCCGCTCGGGCAGTCGCGCGATCGCCTCCGCGAGCGCCTCGCGGAGCTCCGTCTGAGCGAGCGCCGACTGCGGCTCCGGCCCGGTCGTGTCCTCGATCGTGTCGATCAGGGCGATCTGGTCGCCGCCGGGGGAAACCGTCCACATCTCGTCCAGCGCCGCGATCGAGGAGCGCCCGATCTCGGTCAGGCTGTCGGCGAGCTCCTCCTCGGTGATGCCGATCTTCTTCGCGAGCTCCTCATCGGTCGGCGCGCGGTGCAGCTGGGCCTCGAGCTGCGTCATCGCGCGCTCGATGTCGCGGGCGCGGGAGCGGATCGACCGCGGCACCCAGTCCAGCGCTCGCAGCTCGTCGATGATCGAGCCCTTGATCCGAGTCATCGCGTAGGTCTCGAACTTGACGTCGCGCTCGGGGTCGTAGCGCTCGATCGCCCCGATCAGGCCGAGGAGGCCGTACGAGACGAGGTCGTTTTCGTCGACATGGGTCGGCAGACCGCTGCCGAGACGGCCGGCCACGAACTTGACTAGCGGCGCGTACGTGAGGATCAGCCGGTCCCGGATCGCCTTGTCGCCGGTGCACCGGAACTCGAGCCATAGGGTCTGGGTGTCCTCCGGCACGGCTAGAGAATACGAGTCGGAGGGGTCGTTTCCCTCATTTACGGAGTCCCTGGAGCGCCAGACCCGCCATCCAGAGGGCCAGAGCGGCCGCTGCGACGGCGATGATCCACCGCTCCGCGCGGGCCGCGGCGGCTGCCACGGCGGCGAATCCGAACCCGATTGCGAGGAAGAGAGCGCCGAGCGCACGGCGCTGTGAAGGCGGTCGCACGGCAGGACTGTAGTCTCGTGCCGTGGAGCGGTTCGTCCTGGGCTGCGGCAATTTCGGAGGGATCGGATCGGCGCCCGACTTCTTCGGGCAAGGCGAGAGCGAGGAGGAGGCGTTCGCGATCATGGACGCTGCCTGGGGACTCGGCCTCTACTGGTTCGACACCGCGGACGCTTACGGCGGGGGACGCTCCGAGGCGGCCATCGGCGCCTGGATCCGGTCGACCGGGAACCGGCCGCGGATCACGACGAAGACCTTCAACCCGATGGAGCGCGGCGCGGACTCCGGGCTCGGACGGGAGCGCGTGCTGCGGCAGCTCGAGACGAGCCTCGAGCGGCTGGGGGTCGACTCGATCGATCTCTACCTCGCGCACGACTTCGATCCGGCGACGCCGATCGCTGAGACGATTGGTGCGTTCGAGGAGCTGGTCGAGCGCGACCTGATCCGCTCGTACGGCGTCTCGAACTTCACCGCTCCCCAGCTCGAGGAGGCGCTGGCGGCGGGCGTGCCCTCGCTCCTCCAGAACTCGTACTCGCTCCTCGACCGCCGCGACGAGGAGGCAAGTAACACCGTGTTACTAGATCTCTGTGCCGAGCGAGGTGTCCGCTACCAGGCCTTCAGCCCGCTCGCCGGGGGCTGGCTGACCGGGAAGTACCGGCGCGGGGAGCCGCCGCCTCCCGGCTCGCGGATGACGCAGCGCCCGGAGCCGTACCGGCATCTGGAGGACGAACAGGTCTACGACGGGCTCGACGCCCTGAGGGCCGAGGCCGGGAGTCGGGCGGTCTCCCCTGCCGCTGTGGCGCTGGCCTGGATCGTCTCCGACCCGCGCATCGACTCGGTGGTCACCGGACCGCGCCGTCCCTCCCATCTCGAGCCCGTGCGCGAGGCTGCCGCCCTGAACTTGACGGCGTCCGACCGCGAGCGCATAGGCTCGTTCTTCCCGCGATGGCTGTCCTCGTCCTGAACGAGCACGAGGTCGAGGAGCTCCTCGACATCGAAGGCTGTATCGAGGCGATGGACGCCGTGCTGCGGTCGCTTGCCCGCGGTGAGATGACGCTGCCGCTGCGCTCCATTCTGCGCCCGGCCGACGAGCCGAGCCTGCTCGGCCTGATGCCCACGCATCGGGGCGGCGATCACCCGCTTTACGCGCTGAAGACGGTCGCCGTCGTCCCCGACAACCCCAAACGCGGCCTCGATGCGCATCAGGGGACGGTCACGCTGTTCGACGGGGAGACGGGTCAGGTGGTGGCCGTGATGAACGCGTCTCCCCTCACCGCGATCCGGACAGCCGCCTGCTCTGCCGTCGCAACGCGTGTGTTGGGACGGGAGAACGCGCGCGAACTGGCGATCCTGGGCGCGGGAGTGCAGGCGAGAGCGCACATCCATGCGCTCGCAGCGGTCCGCCCGTTCGAGCGGATCCGGATCGCCAGCCGTTCGGCCGAGCATGCTCACGCACTCGCCTCGGAGTTTCCGGAGGCGGAGGCCGTCGGTTCGGCGACGGACGCCGTACGAGGCGCCGATGTCGTGGTGACGGCGACGAACTCGGCCGAGCCGGTGCTGCGCCGCGACTGGCTCAAGGCCGGCGCGCACATCAACGCCGTCGGTGCCTGCTTCCCCCACACGCGCGAGCTCGACGCCGAGACCGTCGCCGCGTCGCGGTTCTACGTCGACCGGAGGGAGTCGGCCGAGAACGAGGCCGGTGAGTACCTGCTTGCGGTGAAGGAGGGGGCGATCCCGGCCGATCACATCGTCGGCGAGCTGGGTGAGGTGCTGATCGGCACCGTGCCCGGGCGCGGCTCCGACGACGAGATCACCGTCTTCGAATCGCTCGGCATCGCGGTCGAGGACCTGGCGGCGGCCGAGTACGTCGTTCGGCGGGCCGAGGAGACGGGCCGCGGGACGAGGGTCGAGTTCTGATCGGGCTGGAGCAGATCGAGCGCGCGCGAGAGACGATCGCCGGCGCCGCCATTCGGACGCCCCTCCTGCGGCTCCCCGACACGGACATCTACCTCAAGCTCGAGAACCTGCAGCCGATCGGCTCGTTCAAGATCCGCGGCGCGACGAACGCGATCCGGCAGGCCTCGGACGAGGCCGTGGCGCATGGCGTCGTCACCGCGAGCGCCGGCAACATGGCCCAGGGCGTTGCCTGGGCGGCCCGCGAGCGGGGCGTCCCGGCCACGATCGTCGTTCCCGATCACACCCCGCAGACGAAGCTGGACGCGATCGAGCGGCTCGGGGGCCGAGTCGTGAAGGTGCCGTTCGAGCGCTGGTGGCAGGCGATCGTCGAGTCCCGCTTCGGCGAGGCCGAAGGGCTCTTCGTCCATCCAGTGCAGGACGACCTGGTCATGGCCGGCAACGGCACGATCGGGCTCGAGCTCCACGAGGATCTGCCCGATGCAGACGTCGTCCTCGTCCCTTACGGCGGCGGCGGCCTGGTCGTCGGGATCGCAAGTGCGTTGCGGGGGCTCGGCTCCCGCGCGCGAGTCTGCGTGGCCGAGCCGGAAACCGGCGCTCCGGTGGCCGCGTCGCTGGCAGCGGGTCAGGCGACCGACGTCGCCTACACGCCCTCGTTCGTCGACGGCTCGGGCAGTCCGAGCGTTCTGCCTCGGATGTGGGCGCTCGCGCGCGAGCTCGTCACGGAGTCTTATGTCGTCTCCCTCGACGAGGTCGCCGCGGCGATCCGACTGATGGCCGAGCGCCTGCGGGTGATCGCCGAAGGCGCAGGCGCCCTGGCCCTGGCCGCGGCCCTCTCAGGCCGGGTTGGCGGCGGCAAGATAGTCTGTGTTGTCTCGGGAGGCAACATCGACCTGAGCCGCCTGGCCACGATCCTCAACGGCCAAACGCCTCGGTAGCCGCGGACCCCAGACCAAGTAACACGGTGTTACTTGGAACAGGGGTAAGCCGTTGGCTCGCGCTACGGCCCTCCGGAGCGAGCTTCGAGGCCTGGACCACACCTTGTAACACTGTGTTACTTGGAGAAAACGGCACGAAGCTTTGCCAGACGCGTGACACTCCACCCGCCACACTCGAGGCGTGCTCCCCTCGGTTCGCTTCGCGCCCCGGGTCTCGCCTCGGCTCCTGAAGGCGCTCGTCCGCCTCGACGACCGCACGCTCCCGATCGCCGAGATCTACCGGCGGCTCGCAACCGAGGCCGAGCGCCTGCGCTTGACGCGGCCCAGCTACCAGCGGATCCGCGTTCTTTTGCACCAGGCGCGGAGGATCCGCCGGCAGAAACCCTCGACGACCCAGGTCCTCGTCGACGTCTGCTTCCGCGCCCGCCCGCCGATCGCCGTCCTCGACCACCTCTCGGGCGTCGGCGTCCCCCGGCTCCCGCCCTAGCTGCTCAGAAACACCGGACGTTTCGGTTCCACGGGAAGAACAGTCCCGCCGGATTCTTCTTCCAGAGCCACACGTGCATGTCGTAGTGCGTCGGCATCGTGCCGTAGTGGCCGGCCATCGGGCCGAGGAACGACTCCCCGAGCACCGTCGGCGGCACCCCCTGATCTGCCTGCCGGAAGTACTCGATCGCCACCAATTCGAGCGTGCCGGAGGCCGACTTCTCGTAGAGAAGGAGCTCGGGCTTCTCGACGATGATCTCGGGCGTCGCCATGAGAGCGGCGTTCTCATAGTGGTACCCCAACCCCGAGCGTCGAGCCGATGCATCCGCCACCTCCGTCGACATAGCCGTCGGCCATGGCCGCGTTGACGTCGTGGTAGCGGTCCGTCGCCGCCCGCGCCTTGGCGATGTCCGGATGCTCCGGGGGAGGCGGCGGCGCCGAAATGGTCACGCTGAACGAGCTGACCTTGCTCCGGTTGCCCGCCAGATCGACCGCCTGGGCAAAGAGCTGGTGTGCGTTCACGGTCAGCGACTCCGTGTAGCGTGACTTGCACGGATGGAACTTCGTGCCATCAAAGGCACAGCGGTAACGAAGCTTCGCCGCCGGCGTCGTGTCGTCGTGGGACGTGAACACGAATGTCGGACTGGTCGCGGCCGTCTTCGACGGGCCCGCAATCCGCGGCGCGCTTGGCGGCTTCCGGTCCTTCGCGGCCCCTGCAATTGACGCGAGCACGAGCGCCGCCGCACCGAGGAAGCCGAGTGCCACCACCCGCCGCATGACGGGACGAGCCTAAGGCCTCGCCGCATCTGCCGCAAGAGCCCGCGGTAGGATCGGCTCGTGGCAACCGCAGCCGAGCTCGAGGAAGGCGACCGCTTCCCGATCGAGAAGCTCGGGAGAGACCTGGACGGACCGGCCGTCGTCTACTTCTATCCCGCCGACTTCACGCGCGGCTGCGAGCTCGAGGCACGCACGTTCAACGGCCTCTACGACGAGTTTCGGGCGGCGGGGGTCGAGGTGATCGGCGTCAGCACGCAAGACCAGCAGAGCCACACGGACTGGAGCAACGAGTGCGGCCTGCGCTTCCCGCTCGTCGCAGACCCGGACGCCGATCTCACCGGCCGGCTCGGGCTCCTCAAGGATTACGGCGAGCACGGCGCATTTGCCCGGCGCGTCACCTTCCTCCTCGATCGGGACGGCGTCGTCCGGCGAATCTGGAGCGTCGAGGACATCCCCGCCCACCCGGGCGAGGTGCTCGAGGCCGCTCGCGAGCTCGCAAGCGCTTGAGCGACGAAAACCACGACAACCTGGAGGCGGTCCGCAGCTCGTACGAGGCATTCGACCGCGGCGATCTCGACGGAGCGCTCGCGATGATGGATGACGCGATCGAGTGGCATCAGGCCCAGGGCCTTCCCCACGGCGGGGTCTACCATGGGCTTCCGGCCGTCCGAGCCGCCGTCTTCGATCCCCTCGACGACGAGTGGTGGGACGACTTTCGCGCCGTGCCGAGCGACGTTCTGGGCGGTGGGGATCACATCGTCGTCCTCGGCCGCTACACGGCTCGGGCCAAGCGGACGGGGACCGCCCTCGACGTCCCGTTCGCCCATGTCTGGCGCTTCCGGGACGGCCGGGCAGTCCGGTTTCACCAGTTCACGGACACCCGCGGCTGGGTCGAGGCGCTGAGCTGAGGCGCCCAACCGCGGTTGACACCCCGGCCCGCAGGCACGGACAATCGCTCGGGGAGCACAAGATGAAGGGCTATGTCGTCTCACAGACGGCGGTGAGGGCTCAGGCGGAGCCCGGTGACACCGCCGAAACCCGTGTCGCCATCGACGCGTCCTGCGGCTGCGAGCGGCTCGAGCAGCGCGTGATTCGCTTCGCCCCGGGGCGGTCGGCCGAGCGCGTCCTCAACGGGCGGCAGGAGGTTCTCTACGTCGCGTCGGGCGCCGGGACGATCGACGTCAACGGTGAGCGGCACGAGCTGGAGCCCCAATCCGGTGTCTACCTCGCGGCCGGTGACCGCTACTCCGTCGAAAACCCGGGCCCGGACGACCTCGCGATCGTCTCGGTCACGGCACCCGAGGAGCACGACCCACCCGCCGACCGGCAGGTCGTCGTCCGCTACGCCGACCGCCAGCCGCTGCCGGCAAGTCCAAACCGGGAGTTCCGGTACCTCGTAAACCAGGACCTGGGGTGCCGCGACGTCACCCAGTTCGTCGGGCTCATTCCGCCGGGCCGGGCCGGGATGCACAGCCATACCTACGACGAGGTGGTCTACGTCCTCGAGGGTGAGGGCTTCCTGCACATGAGAGAATCGACTACCCCGATCGCGGCAGGCTCGTGCATCCACCTGCCGCCGCTCGAGGAGCATTGCCTGGAGAACGTCGGCTCGACAGCGATGCGCGTGCTCGGAGTCTTCCATCCTTCGGGAGATCCCACTTCCCGCGCGAACCAGGAGGGTCAAACCGAGGACAACCAAGGAGGAAGTAGATGAGGAGAAGAGGGATCACGATCGCGACGGTGCTGGCGGTGGTCGCCGCTGCAGTCGCGGCCTCGCTGGTCGGACGGGCGGCGCCTTCGGCGTCGGCCGCACCGTCGGCGTCGGCGTGCATGAAGGTCAAGCTCGGCGTACTCGCGCCGCTGACAGGCCCCGCCGCGTTCCTCGGGCAGGAGCAGCTCAGCTGGGTCCAGTACGCGATTTCGAGCTTCAACAAGAAGTACAAGACGTCCTTCGGCGTCAAGCAAGGCGACTCGCAGCTGTCGGCCTCGCTCGCACGCACTGTGGGACGCCAGTTCGTCGCCGACAAGAGCATCTTCGGCGTTGTCGGCGGATCGACCAGCCAGTCGGTGATCTCGACCGGCGACCTGTTCAAGGCGGCAAAGCTCGTCTCGGTCTCCGGCTCGGCGACACGTGTCGACCTGACGAGCGGTAAGAACTCGACGTTCTTCCGAGTCGTGCCGAACGACAGCGTCCAGGCGCCGAACATCGCCAACTTCGTCAGCGGAAAGCTGAAGGCGAAGCGGGTCCTGGTCGTCGATTCGCAGGACGACTACTCGACCGCGCTCGCACCAGCGGTCGGCGCCGCTCTGAAGGCGAAAGGCGTCAAGGTCGACACCGGCTCGGTGGCGGCAGACGCGACCGACTTCTCGAACCTGATCACGACGAGTGTCGCCGGCGACACCGACGTCGTCGTCTTCGCAACCCAGACGGCCTCGGCCGCGAATGCCCTCTCCCAGCAGCTGATCGAGCAGGGGAAGAAGGCGCTCGTCCTGGGAACGGACGGCGCGTACTCGCCGAGCCAGTACAAGCCGAAGCACGGCTACGTCTCGTCGTTCGCAAACGACCTGAACTTCCTGCCGTCGGCGAAGTCGATCGTCGCCGGCTACAAGACGTTCTCGAAAGGCAAGACGTTCGGCACCTTCGGGCCTCCGAGCTACATGGCGGCCTGGGTGATCATGAATGCGGCCAACAACGCCTGCAAGGACGGCCACGCAACGCGTGGAGAGGTGGTCACACAGGTGAAGAAGACGAACGTGCCCTCGATCCTCGGGGGCAACCTCAAGTTCACCGCCCACGGCGACGTCGCGGGCGCGAAGTTCTACATCTTCGAGATCACCAACGGGTCGTACAAGAACGTCGCGTAGGACCTAGGACGAACGCCGCGAACGGCCCGCCGCCTCTTGAGCGGCGGGCCGTTCGTCCAGTAGAAACGGCATCGCTTGGACTTCATCGCCGTCTTCGACAACCTCAACTGGGACTCGTTCGTCCAGCTGACCGTCAACGGGCTGACGCTCGGCAGCGCATATGCGCTGATCGCGCTCGGCTACTCGCTCGTCTACGGGATCCTGAAGCTGCTGAACTTCGCGCACGGCGACGTCTTCATGGTCGGCGCGTTCATCGGTTGGGGCGTGATCGGCGTGCTCGGCGGATCCGCCAATCCGATCGTGCCCGTCTGGCTCGCGATCTCATTCATGATCATCGCCGCGGCCCTCGGGTGCGCGCTGCTCGGAGTCGTGATCGAGCGGTTCGCCTACCGGCCGCTCCGAAACGCCCCCAGAATCGCGCCGCTGATCTCGGCACTCGGGGTTTCGTTCTTCCTCCAGAACTCGGTCCTGCTCCTGTTCAGCGCGGACTTCAAGACCTACAACACCTTTGACTTCTCGGGCGGCACGCTCTTCTTGAGCGGCATCAACTGGGGCCCGCTCCACATCTCGCTGCTCCGCATCATCGTGATCGGCTCGGCCTTCGCGATGATGGGCCTCCTCGCCCTGCTCGTCTACCGCACACGGCTCGGCAAGGCGATGCGCGCGACCTCGTTCGACCGTGAGGCGGCCGCGATGATGGGCATCGACGTCGACCGCGTGATCGTCTGGACCTTCTTCATCGGCTCTGCGCTTGCCGGCGTCGCGGGCGTCCTCGTCGGGCTGATCTTCAGCCAGATCAATCACTTCATGGGCTTCAACTACGGCCTCAAGGGCTTCACGGCCGCCGTCGTCGGCGGAATCGGCAACGTCCCGGGCGCAATGCTGGGCGGACTGCTGATCGGCCTCGCGGAGTCCTACTCGTTCGGCTACATCTCCGACGTCTGGCAGAACCTGATCGTTTTCTCGATCCTCGTGGCGTTCATGCTCGGACGGCCAAGCGGCATCCTCGGCCGGGCGGACATCAAGAAGGTATGAGCGAGCCGAACGCCCCCCCGCTCGAAGGCCCCGGCATCGGCAAGGACGAATGGGTCGCGCGCGTCGAAGCGCGGACCCAGTCAGGGCTGCCCGGGGAGATCCGCCGATTTCTCTTGGCTCTTCCGCCGTGGGCGCGGATCGCGCTGATCGCCGTCCCTGCAGCGTGCATTCCGGCGCTCACGAACAACGGCTACTTCCTGCAGGTGGCGATCGACACGTCCCTCTTCGTCCTGCTCGCGCTCGGCCTCAACATCGCCGTCGGCTGGGCCGGGCTCCTCGACCTCGGCTACATCGCCTTCTACGGCTTCGGCGCGTACGGCTACGCGATGCTCGCCTCGGGCCACACGGGCCTCCACTGGCAGGCCGAGGTGGCGATCCCGGTCGTGGTCGTAGCCACCGCCCTGCTCGGCTTCCTGCTCGGACTGCCCTCGTGGCGGCTGGTCGGCGACTACCTCGCGATCGTCACGCTTTTCTTCTTCCAGATCTTCCTGACCGTGGTCAACAACGGCCAGCGGATCCAGCTTCCGTTCAAGAAGCTCGAGGCCGGGTTGACGCGTGGCCCCAACGGCATCTCCGACGTCGACCCGCTGAACTTCTTCGGCTGGCACCTGAACAGCCTCCGGGAGTACCTTTGGCTCGCTGTCGGGGCCTTCGTCGTCGTGATCGGGGCGCTCTATCTCGTCAACGAGTCGCGCACGGGGCGAGCCTGGCGGGCGCTGCGCGAGGACCCACTCGCGGCCGAGGTGATGAGCATGCCCGTCAACTGGCTGAAGCTCGTCGCCTTCGCCGCCGGCGCCGGCATCGCCGGGCTGACCGGGACGATCTTCGCCGCCGAGCAGGGCTCGGTCTTTCCCTCGAACTTCGACCTGGCGCTCCTGATCACGCTCTACGCCATGGTCATCCTCGGCGGAGTCGGATCGATCTACGGCGTCGTGATCGGCGCGGTCGTGATCAACGTCTCGCTCGAGGTGCTGCGGACTCCGGCCCACGCGAGCTGGCTGTTCTTCATCGGACTCGTGCTCGTCTTCCCGGTCATCCTCAAGTCCTGGCGGCTTCGCGGGCTCGTGGTTGCAGGGGTGATCGGGTTTGGCTTCGCGGTGCACGGGATCGTCGGAGCCCTCTGGTCGGGCGGCGTCGACGGCTCGACCACCGGCGAGGCCTGGATCGATCGCTTGATCGACAACTGGGTGCTGCTCCCGAACGATCCGACGGTAATCGGCCGCTGGGCGTACGTGACGCTGATTGCCGCGGTGCTCGGACTGACGCTTCTGCGCGGCCTCTGGCGCGCGGCGGCGATCGTGCCCGTGCTCTACCTGGCCGCGTGCGTCTGGGAGAACGTGCTCGTCCTGCAGCCTTCCGTTGCCCGCTACATCATGCTCGGCGGCATGCTGGTCGCCCTGATGGCCGCCCGCCCGCAGGGGTTGCTCGGCTCGCCGCGGGTGGAGATCGTCTGATGGCCACGCTGCTCGAGCTCCGCGGTGTGACCAAGGCGTTCGGCGGTCTGACCGTCGTCGACGAGCTCGACATCAGTGTCGCGGAGCGCGAGATCGTCAGCGTCATCGGCCCGAACGGCGCCGGCAAGACGACGATCTTCAATTTGATCACCGGCGTCTACCGCCCCGACTCGGGCGACATCCTGCTCGAGGACAGGAGTCTCGTCGGGCTCTCCCCCCACCGGATCACGAAGCGCGGCGTCGCGCGGACCTTCCAGACGCTCCGGCTGTTTCTGAACATGACCGTGAAGGAAAACGTGATGGCCGCGGCCTACGGCCACACGCGCGCGGGAGTGGCCCGCTCGATCCTCCGGACGCCGGGACAGCGGCGCGAGGAGCGCGAGATCCACCGGCTGGCCGAGGAGCGGCTCGCGTTCTTCGGCGACCGCCTGATGGGCTATCGCTGGAACCAGCCGGCGTACTCACTCTCGTATGCAAACCGGCGGCGGCTCGAGATCGCCCGGGCCACGGCAACGCGTCCGAAGATCCTGCTCCTGGACGAGCCGGCCGCGGGCATGAACCCGGTCGAGACGCACGAGATCACCGAGCTGATCGGCCGGCTGCGGAACGAGGGCGGGTACACGATCCTCGTCATCGAGCACGACATGCACGTCGTCGAGGGCATCTCCGACCGGGTGATCGCCCTCGACCACGGCGAGAAGATCGCCGAGGGCTCGTTCGAGCAGGTGGCGACCGACGGGCGGGTCGTCGAGGCCTACCTCGGGCTCCGGAAGGCGGAGACGAAGTAGTGCCTCTGCTGGAGCTCGAGGGCATCGACACCTTCTACGGGCAGATTCACATCCTCCAGGGCGTGAACTTGAGCGTCGACGAAGGCGAGCTCGTCTGCCTGCTCGGCGGCAACGCGTCGGGAAAGTCGACGACGCTGAAGACGGTGCTCGGCATCGTGCGCCCGCGGAACGGCGCTGTGCGCTTCGACGGCGAAGACGTGACCCGCCGGACGACCAGCTACCGGATCGGGCGCGGAATCGCGATCGTGCCCGAGAACCGGCGCCTCTTCGCGCCGATGACCGTGCTCGAGAACCTCGAGATGGGGGCGTATCTCCGTAAGGGCGGCACAAAGGAAGACTTCGACCGCGTGTACTCGCTCTTCCCCCTGCTCTACGAGCGGCGCTCGCAACTCGCCGGGACGCTCTCGGGCGGCGAGCAGCAGATGGTGGCGATGGGGCGCGCCCTGATGTCCCGCCCCCGGCTGATGCTGATGGACGAGCCCTCGATGGGCCTGGCGCCGATCCTCGTCGAGCGGAGCTTCGAGATCATCAAGGAGGTGCACGAGTCGGGCGTGGCGATCCTCGTCGTGGAGCAGAACGCGAACGTGTCGCTGTCGATCGCGGACCGCGGCTACGTGCTCTCGACCGGACGGATCGTGCTCGCGGACACCGCCTCCGCGCTGCTCGGCCACGAGGAGCTCAGAAAGGCCTACCTTGGCCGTTGACGTCGCCGCGCTCCCCGCGCGCTGCCGCCACCGCTTCCCGATCTTCGACCACCGCGTCTACATCAACTCGTGCTCGCAGGGAGCCCTGTCCGACGCGGTGCGCGGGGCGTACGAGCAGTACCTGGCCGACTGGGACGAGCACGGGGCGCCCTGGGAGTACTGGGTCGAGCGGGCGGAAGCCGCGCGCGCGACGTTCGCGCGCCTGATCGGCGCCGACCCCGACGAGGTGGCCGTGACGACGGCCGAGTCGCCCGGCGTGAGCGCGCTGGCGAGCGCGATGCGCTTCGACGAGGGACGCCCTCGGGTCGTCGTCTCCGATTTCGAGTTCCCGACCATCGGCCAGATCTGGCACGCCCAGGAGAGGCGCGGCGCGGAGGTCGTGCACGTGCCCGCGTCGGACTCGGAGATTCCGGTCGAGGCCTTCGAGGCGGCGATCGACGAGCGGACGAAGCTCGTCTCGATCACGGCCGTCTGCTACCGGAACGGTGCCCAGCTCGACGTGGAAGCGATCACCGAGCTCGCGCATTCGCGCGGTGCCCTCGTTCTGCTCGATGCCTATCAGGCCCTCGGCTCCTACCCGGTGGACGTGCGCGCGCTGGACGTCGACTTCCTCGGCGCCGGAGTCCTCAAGTACCTGCTCGGCTCCGCCGGGCTCGGCTTCTTCTACGCGCGGCGCGACCTGATCGGCGGGCTCTGGCCGACGCAGACCGGCTGGTTCGCCGACCGGGACATCTTCGCGATGGACATCCACGACTACTCACCCTCGGACACGGCCCGGCGCTTCGAGTCCGGCACTCCCCCGGTCCCGTCGATCTACGCAGGCATCGCCGGGATGGAGCTGATGGAGGAGATCGGGATCGCGGAAACGCGCGAGCACGTGAACGCCCTGAACGAGCAGCTGGTTGCGGGCGTGGAGGACCTCGGCGGGCGCGTGGCGACGCCGGAGCGGCGTGGGGCCCTGATCTGCGTCGCGTCGACGGATGCGCCGGAACTCGTTGCCATTCTTGGCAACGCGGGGATCGTCACCTCGTCGCGGGACGGGAACCTGCGCATCTCCGCCCACTGCTACAACACGACGGAGGACGTCGAGGCGGTTCTCGACGCGCTCTCCCGAAGCCGGCAGCTCCTCGCGTAACCGCGCCGGCATCACTTAGTAACACAGTGTTACTTGGCCTCCCGGCCCGACTTTCGCCGCTACGTCTGCTCGCTCGCGGCCTGGAAGTTCTTCATCATCACTTCCATCGTCTTGGCGTGTTCCTCGGTGGGCTGGAACATCACGATCTCCGCGCCTTCGTAGGTCAGCGGCGTGTGCCCGGGCGGAGCGTAGAAGGCATCGCCCTCCTCGTACGTCTCCTCACGATCGCCAAACCGAAACGCGATCTTGCCCTTGAAGACATAGCCCCAGTGCGGGCACTGGCACTGATCGTTCGGTGCGCCTCGAAGCATCGGCGCGCCGTCCATGTCACCCAGGAAAGAGACGAACGAAACCGTATAGCCGCCGAGCTCCTCCTCTCGCCCGTCAGCGATCCCCTCGACCCGCTGCCCCTGTGAAGCGCTCGCCTTCGACGCCTTCGGCATAGCTCACCTCCCAGTTTCGGCTGGACGCTCCTCGACCAGCCGCCGAGAGGATAAGTCCTTTCGTCCGGGAGAGCGCCCTCTTTGAGAACCAGCGCCTAGTAACACCGTGTTACTTGCGCTCTTCGGCGCTCGCGACTTCTACCGCCAGCGTCGCGGCGGCAACCTTCAATAGGGTGTGTTGCCTCGCCGCCCAGTGAACGGTGAAACCTCGGAATACCTCGAGCAGTCCCGTCGTTTTCATTCGTGCGGCTTGGAACGCGTCTAAAACGCGCCGAAAACACTGATTCCAGGCCCAACCAGGAACCGTTTGTCACGAAAGGAAGTACTGAACTGAGCACCATGCTTGAACCAGTCCGCGAGTTCATCGACGAGGCCGAAGATCGCGGCGCGATCGACGATGCCGCTGTCGAGGCTCTCGCCCTCGAGCACGACCTCGACGAGGACGAGATCGCGGCGCTTCGCGCCGAGCTCGAGTCCCGCGACGTCGAGATCGCGGCATCCACGACCGAGAGTGAAACCCAGCCGGAGACCTCCGAGGAGCGCCCCTTCGCGGCCTCGGGAGCAACCGACGCGCTGACGCTCTTCATGAACCGTGCCGGGCGCTACCGCCTGCTCACTGCGGCCGACGAGGTCGCCCTTGCAAAGCGTGTCGAGCGCGGAGACCGCGCGGCCAAGGAGTTGATGATCAACTCCAACCTGCGCCTCGTCATCTCGATCGCGAAGCGCTACCAGGGACACGACCTGCCGCTTCTGGACCTGATCCAGGAAGGCGTAATCGGTCTGAATCGTGCCGTCGAGAAGTTCGACTGGCGGCGCGGCTACAAGTTCTCGACCTATGCCACCTGGTGGATCCGGCAGGCATGCCAGCGGGCGATCTCCGGCCAGTCGGAGACGATTCGCGTCCCCACGCATGTCCACGAGCGGCGCGTCAAGCTCGCACGGACGGCGACGCAGCTCGAGGCGAAGCTGGGCCGTGAGCCCACGCGTGAGGAGCTTGCAGAAACGGCCGGCCTCGCGGTTCGGCACGTCGACGAGGCACTCGACGCCGCTTCGGCCCGGGTCTCGCTGAACCAGCGCGTCGGCTCCGACGAGGACGGCGAGTTCGGCGATCTCTTCAGCGACACGACCGCGGCGGACCCCGCCGAGGAGGCCGCCGACACGCTGCGGCGCAAGTCGGTCCGCGACGCGGTCGCAAGGCTGCCGCACCGCGAACGCCGGATCCTCGAGCTCCGCTTCGGCCTGAACGGCCAGGTGACGACGCTCGAGGCAATCGGCAAGGAGCTCGGCATCACGCGCGAGCGGGTGCGGCAACTCGAGGCCGAAGCGATGAGCCGACTCGCCGAGCAGCTGCGCGGCGTCGTCTCACTCGACGACGCCGACGGGCTCGTCCACTCGGCGTAGCTCCGGAGGTAGCCCGTCGGAAACGGCGGGCTACAATCCCCCGGCTTGAACCACCGAGGGGCGTAGCTCAATTTGGTAGAGCACCGGTCTCCAAAACCGGGGGTTGCAGGTTCAAGTCCTGTCGCCCCTGTTGGCTTCAGTAGGCGCAAGGCCGTATGTAAAGGGGTTTTGCGCCTACTTTCGCGGCGATCTGTTCATCCGCTCCCATCCGCCTGAAACGCCCTTTACTGGCGGTCACTGGCCCGCAACTGGCCCGCAAGAATCACACTCGGACATGGTGAAGGGGAGATTGGCGTCGCCGTCGAGTACCTCGGCTACGACTCTCCGCGCGATCGCGATGCGTTCCTCTCGACTCGTCCGCGCCGCGATGAGTTCAGCGTCCGACTCGTCCCCGTGGGCCGCCGCCTGACGTGCCTTGTGAAGCGGAGCGATCCGTTTCATGAATGAGTCCTTTGTCGTGCGGAGGTGAGAGTGCAGGGACGCCCAATCGGAGGCTCTCAGCTCCCCGCGTTTTCCGGACACGGCCCGGGCCAGATCCTCGATCGTCCTGTAGGCAAACACGCACGCGTCGTCGCCGCCGGTCGAGAGCGCCTGGTGAATGTCACGAAGCGCGAGGCGATAACCGGGTCTGCCCTGCACGGTGATCGCCAGCTTGCAAGCTCGCCGCATATCTACGCTGCGGCGGGAGCGTCGGGAGAGCGTCGGATGGTGCCCGCGCGGGTCGACGAACGTGCCGAGTACCCGTGCCGGCGAAATCCGCGCTCGTCGCCTCGATCCAACCCTCGAGCGTCCAGTCGAGCGCTACTCCGCTAATCAGGGCGTAGGCGCCAAGGGTGACGGCGAAGAGTTCTCGAGCCTCTCCTGGCCACGAAATCGCAACTGCATCCGGCCGGGACCAAATGGCGATCACGTCATGGAAGACCTCCAGGCGGACCCTCGACCGAACGGCAACCTCTTGGACGTTGAAGCGCGTCGCGGGCGTTGGCCGAAGGCGCCCGTAATACCACCATCCCGAAGTAGCATCTCCTAAGCCGGGCACCTCAGCCACCCGATCCCTACGTTGCTCGCCTCAGCCTCGCCTGTTGACCCTTGGCGAGGTCGACTGCGGACTCCGACTCGATCCCGCCGTCGACGCCGCCGGTGAGGACCGACGCGATGAACCGGTCGGTTCGCCAAGCGACCAAGAACACGCGAATGGTGAAGCCGCCGGACTTTTCGACGTACGTGTAGAGGCGCGCCTGTTCGCCGAGCCCGGTGCCAACGGCCAGCTGTTTGAGTTTTCGCTTCGGGTCCTTCTTGCTGAGCCCCGCGAGGGAATCGGCGAAGCTGGCACGAGCTCCTCTGGCTGCGCGATAAACACTTGCTGTCGAGTCGATCTCGATCGGCCCTTTGAGGAGCGAACTCAGAGCCACGGGCTTTGTGTAGACGACCTTGTAGCCGTTGATCCGACCCCAGCTGAGGATTTTGGAGAGCGGCTTGTTGTTCTCGCGGGCCACCATCTCGTTCGACCGGTATTGCGCGGACTTGAGACCGAAGCCCGTCGGCATGTCCGCGAGCTGGAGCACAAGGGATTTCGGGTCGGGGCTGCTACTGCGTGCGCTCAGCGCTGGGCCGACCGCAACGATCGGGACCGAGACGATGACGACCGAGACGGTGAGGGCGGAGACGACGGCGGGCGGACACACCGGCAGGATGCTCCGAACAGTAACGCCGTCGAGTAGAAGACAGGGGGAGCGGGCTGTGCGCCCGCTCCCCCGCGAGCCTCAGGGCCGGGCTCCGACGATCTTCGTGAGGTGGGCAGGGTGCATCAGTCCGACATCCAGGCGCGCCCACGCGAGCTGAGGCGGGTGTCAAGAACAGGAGCTACATGTTGAGGGGTACTTACGCTTGACGTCGTCGAGCGGCCGCGAGCGACTTGCCCGCTTTAAAAGCCTCCCACAGCCGCGCCGGACAACCGGAGTTCGTTTGCTTCAGGGCTGCAGTATTAGCCGAGAGCCTGAAGTGCTAGTCGGGCAATGGTCCGACGAACTCGATCCCGTACTCCGTGCTGGCCTGCTTGATGCGCGTGCCTTCGATCGACTCGAGCGGCGGCAACCCTCCCGGGCGGGAAGCCAGCGTGATCGCGCGGTAGAACTCCCCATGGCGCGGGGTCGTGAGAATGAGGTAGCGGGCTGTCTCTGACTCGATTCGGAATCCGTGCACGGTCCCACCAGGTATGTGCGCGAACGAGCCGGCCGCGGCCCGAACTCCCGGCTGGTCGCCGATATAGAGCGCTATCTCGCCCTCCAGGACGTAGAACGACTCCATGTCGTCGCGGTGCAGGTGCAGCGGGACGCTCTCCCCCCGAGTAGCCTGCTCGTCGACCAGGCTGAATGCTCCGCCCGTCTGGTCGCCCGTGGCGAGGAAATGCGTCGACGTCCTGCCCATCCAGCGGAGCTCGCTCTCTCCCGGTTGATAGAGGTAAGGAACGGTCCCATCCGCCACGGAGATTCTCCCTTCGGTCGAAGAACCAGAAGGCTGGCGGTACACCCCGTGATTGGCCAGCGTCCGAGGATTGTCTCTGAAACGCGAGGGAGTGAACGGCGGGGACGGTAGGAATCCCGGTCGCAAGCGGCGGGTGACGCAGTGCCAGCAAACGTCCGCCGGCTGCTGTCGGCGGCCCCTACTGCTCTGGCCGGGGCAGGTAGACATGTCCCCAACATCGTTGAACCGAATCTCGCGTGCCTAGCGCACAAACGCGATCGTCAGGACGATCGCGCACCCGCCGCTCGCGATTGCAATTCGTGCGCCGTCGACCAGCCGGGGGAAAAGCACGACCCCGGCAAGAGCCGAGGTCCCTGTCGCAATCAGCAGTGCGCTCGTGGCTCCCGCGGCCCCGTACGGAGGAACGAGCAGGACCGCAGCGACAGCGAAGGCGACGCCTTCGGCGACAGCGGTCCACAGACGCTTCGTCGCCTGGAGGCGGAGCGCCGACGCAGCGCCGACGGCGCCCGCCAGCGGCGCGAACGGAAGCATCGCGAGGGCAGGGCCGAGGGCGTGCTCGGCCCGGGCGAAGCCGCGACCCGCGAGCAACGTGAGCAGCGGGCTGACGAGCACGACGGCTGCGATCGCGCCGGGCACCGTCAGGCCGAGAGCGGCGCCGACCAGCCTGCGCATGCCGGCCTCGGCCGCCGTGGGGTCATCGACTGCCACCGCGGAGAAGCGGGGCAGCGTGACGGTGAACACCTGCCAAACGGCGTACGTCCCCGCCAGCCCGATCCCGGCAGCAAGCGCTGCGTAGCCGGTTTCCGTCCGCGAACCCGCGAGCAACGCGGCTACGACGACTACGCCTCGGTGCTGGGCCTGGGTGACCAGATTGCTGAGGCCCTGGATGAACGCGAACCGGGACACATGGCTCGGCACGTCGGCGTGCGCCCGGGCACGCCGCAGCGGCGGGCCGACCAGTAGCAGTCCGGCGACGAGCGCGGCGGCCGACGATAGCGCGATCGCTGCGAGAGCTCCCTCGAGTCCCGCGAGCGCGTAGAGCGCGACAGCGCCAACCACCAGCAACAGATTCTGGATCGGATACCGGAAGCTCCAGGCACCGGAGCGCCCAACGGCGAGCGCGGCCTGGAAGGCGACCGTCGCCGGCGCGTCGACGGCGAGCGCCGCCAGCACGAGCGCCGTGGGGACGAGTGCGAATCGATTCCGGTCGAGGAGAACGAGGGCTGCCGCGGCTGCCGCGGCGGCCCCAAGACCGATCAACCGCCAGCGCAGCGCCCTCAGCGCGAGCGCCCGCGCCATCGCCGCACGGTCCTCGGGAGCGGCTGCCGCAACGAACCGGGACATGACGGCGGGGCCGCTGAATGCGAGCGAGGTGGATCCGAGCGTCACGAGTGCCAGCGCCACCGCGAAGGTGCCGTAGTCGCCGGGCCCGAGCCGTCGTGGGATAACGGTCACGAGCAGTGCGAGCGAGGCCAGCTCGGCAGTCTTGCCGGCGAGACTGAGCGTGACCGCACGCCGCGTGGTCGGATAGACCGGGCCTGCGACCACTGTCTCTTGCGTGCTCACCGAGCCGCGCTCGCCGAGCTGTCGCCGACCGTATAGCGCGCCTTGTGCAGCTCGTACTGAAGCATGGCGGCATCGGCGTTGCCGGAACCGGCGACGTAGCCGACGAGCTCCCCGGCGGCCCACGCTAAACAGGCGCCCATGACTGCTAGGCGCGTGCGCGGCGCCAGCGAGCCGGAAACGGCTGACCGCTCGAGCGCCGGACGCGTCCGGAGGTAACGCACTACCGGGATCAGCGGGACGCCCACGACGTACACGAGCGTCCGCGGCAGCGACCAGCGGGCACGACGTGCCGCGCCGAGGAGGCGGCCGCCGAGAAAGCGCTCGTGCAACCAGGGGCCGCGCTGGGCCAGGTTGAGATGCTCGATCCGTGCCCTCGGCTCGAAGAAGAAGCGATGCCCTTCATTCCTGAGCGTGTCGGCGAGCGCGCTCCCCGGCTCGACCAGCTCGCCCAGCCGTCGCCCGAGCCGGAGGAGCACTGCCGTCTCGGCCGCGGCGTGGTACGAGGGCGGGTGATTGATCTCCCCCGGCTCCGCGTCCGGCGCCCACTGGCCGTAGTCGATCAGGTAGGACGACCAGCTCAGAGCGGTGCCGGGATTGGCGTTGGCCACCGCGGGCATCACGACGGCCCACCCCTTCCCGTGCGCTGCGAGGAGATGTTCGGCCCAGTCGGGGTGGGGAAACGCGTGCGTCTCGCCGATGACGACAAGGGGAGCCGCGGCAGCCCGGATACCGGCCCCCCTTGCCTCGCCAAGCGGGAGCAGTGGGTGCTCCACGAGTCGGACGGAGCCGAGGTCTCCGAAGCGGCCGTCGGGGAGATCCAGGGCCTCGGCCGACGGACAGACGACGACGAGCTCGAGATCCCCCGCAACGGTCTGGGCACCAAGGCTGTCCGCCACCCGGCGGATGGTCCGGAAGCGATCCGTCGCCACGACGACGCTCAACGCGAACCGGCGCGACGGCCCGCTCGACACTCGAGAAGAGGCTTCTCCGGCGACGATGGAGCCGAAGAGTATGGACGCCACCGGAATCCGGTGGCCGGTTTTTACCGAAACGGGCTTACGGTGAGAGCACGAACGCCACCTCGTCGAGGTAGCACCAGCTCCAGTCCTCGCCGGGCTCGGCGGAGCGGATGATCGGATGGCCGCTCTCGTGTGCGTGTGCGGTCGCGTGCCGGTTCGGCGACCAGTCGCAGCAGCCGATCTTCCCGCACTTCATGCACATGCGCAGATGCACCCAAGGGCTCCCGATCTTCAAGCACTCCTCACAGCCGTCGATCTTCTCCGGTAGCGCGCTCACCTCGATCTGGTCGAGGTGGCTGCAGATGGGGCCGCTTTCAGGCACTGAACACTTCCTTTCTATCGAGAGACGAGAGCCACCGCGAAATCGCCCGCGCCGTCGGTCCACCACGATTCGAGCCGAAGCCTCGACTGGGCAACTTCGCGCTCGACGTGTTCGCGCCGGAACTTCGAGCTGATCTCGACCCGGAGCGGTTCGTCCGCCTCGAACGCGACTTCGTCGTCGAGGGCCTGGACGGAAACCGTGTGCGCCTCCCGCGCGCGGAGGCCGATGTCCATCGACTCGTGCTCCGGATCCCAGCGCGCCTCGTAGACGAACCGCCGCTGGTCGAAGCCCGCGCCCAGCTCACGATTGACGACGGTGAGGGCGTTGCGGACGAACAGCTCCGTCACGCGGCGGCTGTCGTTGTACGCCGCCTCGAAGACGGCGGCCCAACGATCCCAGCTGCTCGGCAGCAGGAAGAGCCCGTGGATGAACACGACCGGGGTCAGGCCTGACGCATTGGCCCTGTCGATCTGCTCCTGCTCGGTGCTGGTGGGAGCTGTGGAGACGGACATGCGTTCTTCCCATGACGACGAACTACGAGCGTGCGTTCGCGGAGCATCCGGAGGTCTACGCCGCCTGGGGGCAGCTCAACGGGGCGATCAAGGCCTGGCGCTGACGGGCCGATAGGGTCGAAAGCGGACTCGAGGATGCCTTCGAGGCCAGGACGTAGCCAACCGGTCGGCTCAGCAGACGTCCCTTGAGGCCCGCCTGATGCGCGGTAAGTGCGTCTTGCCGCAACGTTGTGTTTGCTAGCCCGAGGAGCGCTCGACTGATGGGAAGGCCCTGAATGACGGTTGACGGTGGTGCCGTAGCTGTTTTGGAGGACCCGACGGGCCGGCGTGCCCGTTGGCTGCGACGCGCCGGTCGGCTCGTATTCGTGCTGTTTCTGTGCTGGTTGCTGGCGATCGTGCTCGGCGGGCTCGGTCTGTTCCCGGTCGCCGGGATTCCGTTGACGCGTGTCTTGCGGCCCTCGACTGGGCCTCCGCCGCTCGCGGAGCTGCCGCGCCCTCGGCAACCCTCGGCCTCCGACCTTCGACCGGCGTTGACAGCCCCGGCGTTCGTGGCCGGTACTGGCAAGGCAAGCCGGCAGGCGGCGCCGACCGGTGCGCCCGGACGCAGCTCGTCCGCGCCGGGCCGCGGCGGCTCGTCACCCGGGCGGAGCGCGACCGCGCCGGGGAAGACGAAGAAAACGCCGACCCTCCCCGCAGCACGCGGGCGAAGCACGACAGCGCCGGGGAAGACGAAGAAAACACCGACCCCCTCCACAGCACGCGGGCGAAGCACGACAGCGCCCGGGAAGACGAAGAAAACACCGACCCCCTCCACAGCACGCGGGCGAAGCACCACAGCGCGCGGGAAGACGCGAACGACGACGACATCGTCGCGGCGGCCGCGGAAGCCGTAGCGTGGGCAATAAGACGGCGCTCCAGCGTCTCCACGTCCCCGCGCACTGGCGCCTGCTCAGCTTCTGCTTCCTCGTCGCCGTAGTCGCGATCCTCTTCGAAGGGATTGCCACTCATACCGTCGGCGCCAGCTCGGAGCCGCGTCCCGCGGTTGGTGACCAGGCCCCCCTCGTCCGAAGCCGTCCGATCCTGGTCGCGCAGGGCTCGCGCCTCGTTTCGAGGCAGCCGCAAGCCGGTCGCCGGATCGCACTCACGTTCGATGATGGGCCCGATCCGCGCTGGACGCCGAAGATCGCAGCCATCTTGCACCGCGAGGGGGTGGCGGCAACGTTCTTCGTCATCGGGAGCGAAGCCGCCCGTCATCCCGATCTTGTGCGGCTGCTCGTGCGAGGCGGAAACGAGCTCGGCAACCACACCTTCACGCACGTCGCGCTCTCGAGTGGCCCTGACTGGCAGCGGCGGCTCCAGCTCGATCTGACCGAGGCGGCGATCGCAGGTATCACCGGGAGCTACACGCGGCTCTTGCGACCGCCCTATTCGGCGACGCCTGACGCGATCACACGCCGGGATGAACGCGATCTTGCCGATCTCGCCGGCCGCCGCTACCTCGTCGTCTTGGCCGACTACGACTCGGAGGACTGGACCCGTCCCGGCATCGCCAAGATCGTCCGCAACGCGAGCCCACCCGGCCACACAGGAGGGATCGTGATGCTGCACGACGGCGGCGGCAATCGCAGCGAGACTGTGGCCGCCCTGGCGGAGTTGATTCCGCGTCTGCGGGCGCGCGGCTTCCGCTTCGTTACCGTCTCGCAGCTTGCGGGCCTGCAGGCGAGCGACGTCGAGCCGACGGCTCCCCGCTGGGAGAGGCGCCGTGGCGTCGTCTTTGCTGCTGCCGTCCGCTTTGGTTTCGTGCTCGTGCGGGTCCTTCTGCTGGTCGTCGGCCTGGTCGGAATCCTCTTCGCCGCCCGCGTCGTGCTCGTGTTCGCTCTCGCCCGCTACCAGTTTCGCGCGATGAAGCGACGTCCAGATACGCCGGTCTACCTGCCGTCTGTCGCTGTTGTCGTTCCCGCGTACAACGAGGCGGTCGGGATCGAGCGCGCAGTGCGATCGCTTGCGGCGAGCGACTACCCGGCCGACTTCGAGGTGATCGTGGTCGACGACGGGTCGACCGACGGCACGGCCGAGATCGTCGAGGGGCTCGAGCTCAAACGGGTACGCGTGCTGCGAAGGACGAACGGTGGCAAGGCCTCTGCTCTCAACAGCGGGATCGAGGCGTCATCTGCTCCCGTGGTCGTGATGGTGGATGGGGATACCGTCTTCGAGCCCGAGGCGTTGCTACGCCTCGTCCAGCCACTCAGCGATCCAACGGTTGGTGCTGTCTCCGGGAACACGAAGGTCGGCAATCGGGGCGGGTTGCTCGGGCGCTGGCAGCACATCGAGTACGTGACCGGCTTCAATCTCGACCGGCGCATGTATGAGGTGCTCCAATGCACACCGACGGTCCCCGGCGCGATTGGCGCCTTCCGCCGGGACGCGCTCCGGCAGGTCGGCGGAGTCTCCGGTGACACGCTCGCCGAGGACACCGACCTGACCCTGGCGATCGGCCGCACCGGCCGCCGTGTCGTCTACGCCGAGAACGCCCGTGCCTGGACGGAAGCTCCGTCCAGTCTCGGTGATCTGTGGCGACAGCGCTACCGCTGGTCGTACGGGACCATGCAGGCCGTCTGGAAGCACAAGAGCGCACTGCTCACCCGCGACCCGCGCGAGCGACGGATCGGCCGACTCGCGCTCCCCTACATGATCCTGTTCCAGATCGTCCTGCCGATCGTCGCTCCGCTGGTCGACCTGTTCGCGCTCTACGGACTCCTATTCGGCAATACAACCCTGGTACTTGCGTTCTGGCTCGGCTTCAACGCACTCCAACTCGTGCTCGCAGCATTCGCCTTCAGGATGGACAAGGAGCCGCTCCGCCCCCTCTGGGCGCTACCCCTCCAGCAGTTCGTCTACCGGCAATTGATGTACGTGGTGATCATCGAATCGACGGTCAGCGCACTCGCGGGCGTTCGAGCCCGCTGGCGCCATCTCGCCCGCACCGGCGACGTCGAAGTCAAAATCGCATAGCAAGACGCACAGACCCCGAAACGCTCGAAGCTGCGTTGCCCGGCCGACACCGCCTTCGGTGCTCGGCCGCGATCGACTACTTGACGGTCAGGGTGCCCTTCATCCCTGCGGCGGCGTGCCCGGGCACGGTGCAGAGATACGCGGACCTTCCGGCCTTGAGCGTCACCGTGAGCTTGGCAGTCTTGCCCGGCTTCACCAGCGCCGACTTCTTGCCGGCGATCTTGAAGTCGTGCGGGAGCTTGCCCTTGTTGACGAGCGTGAAGGTGATGCTGCCGTGCGTCACGCTGGTTGTCGAGAACTTGAACTTGAACTCGGTGGCGGTGACGGTCACCGCGGCTGCCGCGCGCGTCCGCGAAGCGAATCCTGGGCCCGCGAGCGCCGCAGCGACGACGGCGACGATGACGGCCGGTAGCACGACAGTCCGAAACGGTGAACGAAACATGGTCCTCCCCGGTGAGCGATCTGCGCTGGAAGAGACGGTTTTCAGGTGACCCCCAGCCCTGAACGATTGACCAAACAACATCCGCAAATCTATACCTTTTCTCCTCACGGTGGCTCAAGCGACGCGGCACGAGCGTCCAGACGATCGGAATCCTGCCCACGAGCCGGCCCGTCGCCTGCTGGCGAACCTCGAGCGTGTCGTCATCGGCAAGCACGACGAGATCCTGCTGGTCCTGTCCGCGCTCATCTCCGGCGGCCATGTCCTGCTGGAGGACGTACCCGGCACGGCGAAGACGGTCCTCGCCCGGGCGCTCGCCCGCTCGATCGACGGAGCGGACTTCGCGCGTGTGCAGTGCACTCCGGACCTCCAGCCGACGGATGTCACGGGCTTGTCGATCTTCAACCAGAGAACGCGCGACTTCGAGTTCCGGCCGGGCCCTGTCTTCGCCAACGTCGTCCTCGTCGACGAGGTCAACCGCGCGATGCCGAGAACGCAGTCGGCATTGCTCGAGGCCATGGCCGAGCGTCAGGTGACGGTCGACGGCGTGTCGCGGTCACTGCCCGACCCCTTCCTCGTGATCGCGACCGAGAATCCGATCGAGCAGGAAGGCACGTTTCCCCTGCCCGAAGCGCAGCTCGACCGGTTTGCGTTGCAGGCCGGCCTCGGCTACCCGGCCCTGGACGAGGAGATCTCGATCGTTCTCGCCCAGCGCCACGGCCACCCGATCGAGACGCTGTCGCCGGTGGTCTCGATCGACGACATTCGAGCGCTCCAGCTTGCGGTCGAGGACGTGTACGTCGACGAGCAGCTCCTGCGCTGGATGGTCGAGCTCGGCCGCGCCACCCGCGAAGTCGAGGGCGTCGCGATCGGGGCCTCGGTGCGGGGCAGCCTGACGCTCGAGCGCACCGCACGCGCCTGGGCGCTCCTCCACGGGCGCGCCCACGTGTTCCCGGAGGACGTCGAACGGCTCTTTCTGCCGGTCCTCGGCCATCGCCTGCTGCTGACGACGTCGTTCCTCGCCGACACGAGGGGCCTCCCCCGTGCAGAGGCACTCGGGCGGATTCTCGCCCGGTGCCTCGAGCTCGCACCACCGCCCGCGCCCGACTGGGATGCTTGAACCGACGGTTGAGCAAACGCCGGTTCGCGAGCGGCGGACGTTTCCGCTCGTTCCACGCCGCCGGCTGATCGGCCTACCGTTCGGCGACCTCGCGAGCCGCCGTCGCGGCCATGGAAGCGACGTGATCGGTCACCGCCCGTACCAGCCGGGAGATCCCGTCTCCACGATCGACTGGTTCGCGAGTGCGCGACTCTCTGCGGCTACGGGCGGCGACGATTTCGTGGTCCGCGCCCGCGCTGCCGACGAGGCCCCTCGCGTGGCGCTCGTCGTCGATCGTCGGCCGGCGATGAGCCTGTATCCGGCGCCCCTCCCCTGGCTGGCGAAGCCGGTGGTGCTTCGCGAGGCGGTGAGCGCGATCACGATCAGCGCCGCGGCGGCCCGAGCCGACGTTGCGGCCCTCGACTTCGCCGGCGGAGACGCCTGGTGGCTGCCTCCCGGCCGGGGCCACCGGCAGTCGCTCGCGACCGAGCGCGCCAGCAGTGCCCCTTTCGACGCCCCGGAGGACACGGTCGGACGCTCGCTCGCGTTTCTCGGCGAGCATTGCGCCGGCCTGCCCGCCGGCAGCTTCGTCTTCGTGCTCTCTGACTTCCTGGCGCCACCCCGACCGGAGGCATGGCTGGAGGCGATCGGACGCGGCTGGGACGTCGTCCCCGTGGTGATCCAGGACCCCGTCTGGGAGGAGAGCTTCCCCGCGGTCGGCGGCGTTGCTGTGCCGATCATGGACGCGCGCGGCGGCCGCGTCTCGCTCGTCCGGCTGAGCCGGCGCCAGGCGGCGCGGCGGCGCGAGGAGCATGAGCATCGCCACGCGCAGCTCCTCGCCGAGCTCGATTCGTTCGGAATGCGGGCAATCGCGCTCGGGACGACCGACCCGCTCGAGATCGACCGGGCATTCATCGCGTGGGCGGAGGAGCGCACGCGGAGTCGGTGGGCGCACTGAGGCAGGGCCGAGTCCTCGGACTGGCCGCCGCCGTGGCCGCCGGTGCTGCGGCGGCCGCAGTGCTCGTGGTCGGCAGAGGCTCCTCGGCTCCCGGCATCGCGCCGACCGCGCCGCTCGCGGTACACGCCAGTTTCGAGCCGCCGACGGTGCAGTTCGGCGATCCGGTCACCGCGAGGGTCGTCGTGCTTCTCGACAGGGCGCTCGCGCGGGCGGAGACGTTGAAGATCACGGACGACCTCGCGCCGCTCACCCAGCTCGGCCCGGCGCGAACGACCCGGACCACGCGCGGCCGGCTCACGGTCGTCTCGATCTCCGTCCCGGCGGCGTGCCTGACCGACCCCTGCGTCGCCCGGCCGGGTGAGACGCGCCTCGAGCTGCCCCGGGTGACCGCAGCGGTCTCGGCGGCGGACGACCGGGTCCTCCGTGCCGGCACGGCGTGGCCCGTCCTTCGCGTCCAGAGCCGGGTCACGGCGGCCGACCTTGCACCGGTTCGACCGCCTTTCCGGGCAGATGCCTCGCCGCCTCCGCCGTCCTACCGGATCGCGCCGGCTACGCTCGCCCGGCTGTTCGAAGCTCTTGCCGCGCTGCTGGCGGTCGCCGGGGCCGGCCTGGTGGTCTACCAGGTCGGTCTCCTCGCACACCGTCGCCGGCGCGCTTCGCCGGCCCTCGGAGAGCTCGAAGACGCGCTTCGGCTCGCGCGCGAGGCCGAAGCACGGCCGGCTCCCGACCGGCGGCGCGCTCTCAGTCTCGTCGCACGCCTCCTCGAGGCCCGCAACCGCCGGCTTGCGGGGGCGGCGCGCGAGCTCGCCTGGTCGGAGCCGAAGCCGGAGCCCCGAGCGCTCTCCGAGCTCGTCTCCGAGATCGAGCGCGAGGTGCCGTCGTGACCTCTATCCCGCTCGCCGACGCGCCCGCGCTGCGGGTGCCGGGGCGCGTCACCTTGGCGATTCGCACTGCGCTCGCCGCGGGTGCGATTGCCGCCGTCGTCGTGTTCCTGCTCGGATCGCGCCACCCACGCACGCAGACGGTCGTGCCGCTGCCCTCCCACGCCGACACCGTGCTCGTCCTCGACCTCTCGGCGAGCATCTCGGCAGATACCTACTCGCGGATCGGCGGCACGCTGGCGGCGCTCTCGCGCAGCGGGCGACGCTTCGGACTCGTCGTCTTCTCCGATTCGGCGTACGAGGCGCTGCCGCCAGGCACGCCCGCCGCCGAGCTGGCGCCGCTCGTCCGCTACTTCACGCTTCGACAGCCGAAGGTGAAGGGCTTCGCTCCGACCTTCCCGCCGAACCCGTGGCAGACGACGTTCAGCGGTGGAACGCGGATCTCGGTCGGCATGGATCTCGCGCATCGGATCGCGGTGTCCGGGGCGCGGCGCTCGACTGTCGTGCTCGTCAGCGACCTCGACGACAACCCGGGCGACCTGACGCGGCTGGTCACGGTCCTGCTCTCGTACCAGCGCGACCGCGTGCCTGTTCGGATCGTCGGGCTGAACCCCTCGCCGGCGGATATCGCGTTCTTCCGCCGGCTGATCGAGCCGAGTCCCGTGATCGTCCAGGCGCCGACGTTGAACCAGGCGCTCCCGCACAATCGGACCCCGTTTCCCTGGACGCTCGTAGCCGTCGCCTGCGCGGCTGCTGCGTTACTTGCGGTTCGCCAGCTCTGGGCGCCGCGGCTGGACTGGGGGCAGGCGTGACGGCGCTGCGACTGGTGATCGGAGCGTGTCTCGTCGTGCTCGCCGTGCCCGCCGTGCTGCTCGCGCGCGACGTGCGCTCCTGGCGTGCGGCGCTCGAGACCGGGGACGCCGTGTACGCGGCCGCTCCGGCACGCGCGTCCTGGACGCCTTCGACCCATGTCGGAGCGCTGGCCGAGGACCTGCTCGGGGTGGAAGGGGAGGCCGCATTGCGGCGCGCGCTCCAGCTGTACGGCAAGAGCGTGGGTCTGCCCGTCCGGCTCGACAACGCGCGCGAGGTTGCGACCGCGCGGGCTCGGGCGCAAAAGGCCCTCGCGATCGAGGCCCGCGACTCCAATCGACGACGGGCGTCCCAGGCGCTGACGCTGCTCGGAATCCTCGCGTTCGGTGCCGTCGCCCAGGGTGTCGACCAGACCCAGGTCGACGCCGCGGCGGCCGACTTCACCGACGCGATCCGCGCCGATCCGACCAATGAGCTGGCCAGGTTCGACCTGGAGCTGCTGCTGCGCTCGACCGCCGCACACGGCGTCCGGATCGGACCCGGCACCGGCGGCGGCTTCGGCAAGACCGGGCGCCGCGGCGCCGGCGGCGGAATTCCGGGGCGCGGCTACTGATGAGCTTCCTCACGCCGCTCGGCGCCCTCGCCGCCCTCGCCGCCCTGGTGCCGCTCGTGGCCTGGCGGCTCGGTCGAGCCCGGGTCGGCGCCGTGCGCCGGACGCTCGGCCTGCCAACCCCCGCTCGGCCGTCAACGCTCGTTCGGCCCGCCGCTGCGGCAGCCGGAATCGCACTCCTCGGGCTGGCCGCGGCGCAACCCGTGCTCACGCACGAGACCACCCGGCGCGTGCGGGCAGATGTCCAGGCCCTGTTCGTAGTCGACACGTCCCGCTCGATGGCGGCGTCCGCGACGCGAAGCTCACCGACCCGGCTCGATCGCGCTATCGACGCCGCCGTCCGTCTCCGAGCTGCGATTCCGGACGTCGCGGCCGGCGTGGCGACGCTGACCGACCGCGTCCTTCCCGACCTGCTTCCGGTCGCCGATGTCAGCGCATTCGACGGCGTCGTCCGGCGCGCGGTCGGGATCGAACGCCCGCCTCCTCGGTATTCGAGTCTCCGTGCGACCGCGTTCGGAGCCCTGACGCAGATCGCGTCCGGCGAGTACTTCGAGCGGACCGCCAGGCGACGCATCGTCGTACTGCTCACGGACGGGGAGAGCGGCCCGGTGAACCCGGGAGAGATCGCGCGCTCGCTGGCCGCGGAGCGCGGATACCGCTTCCTGGCCGTCCGCGTCTGGGATAGCCGCGAGGCCGTCTACGGCGCCGACGGCAAGCCCGAGCCCGGCTATCGGCCCGATCCGTCCGGTCGCACGATCCTGACCGCCCTCGCTGAAACGACAGGCGGGCGATCGTTCGAGGGAAGCGAGGTCAGTGCCGCGTCCTCCTACCTGACCGGTCTCGTCGGGCACGGCCCGGCCAGGGCGACACGGGCGGGAGAGCCCGGCCGAACCCCGCTTGCGCCCTACGTCGCTGCGTTCGCGCTCCTGCTCGTGCTCGGCTCGGTCTGGCCTGTGCGAACGAGGTCGACGGGCGTAGGATTGGCGCACCAATGAGCCGCCGCATATCGCTGCGGGCAGGCGCACTGCTCGTCGTGCCGATCGCCTCCGGAGTCCTCTTGGCATCGGCGGCCGGCCGGCCGGGACAAGGCGATGTCGGCTGGGGCGGATTCGGCAACACGCCGGACGAGAACCGCCACTCGCCACTCACCCAGATCAATACGGGCAACGTGGACAAGCTCGGTCGCGTCTTCGTCGTCGACTTCCGCGCGATCGACACGAGCGTCCGCCGCGGCGAGCAGTCGTACCCCGTCGTGCGGAACGGGACGCTGTACATGACGACGAACGACGACAACGTCTGGGCGCTCGATGCGACGAAGGGAACGGTCAAGTGGCGCTGGACGCCTGACAACGTCGCCGTCTTCCGCAACTTCGGCATCGTCGCCAACCGCGGCGTCGCTCTCTGCGACGGCCACGTCTTCGTGCTGACCCTGGACATGACGATCGCGTCGCTCGACCCGGCAACGGGTGAGTTGCAGCGGCGCGTGCCGATCGCCAAGGCCGTGCCCGGCGCATCGTCGAGCTACGGGTACTCGGAAACGAGCGCGCCCATCTGTGCGAACCACCGGCTGATCCTCGGCGCCGCGGGGTCCGAATACGGCGTTCGCGGCTTCGTGATGGCGTACCACACGGATCTCACACCGGCGTGGCCGAACCCGTTCTGGACGATTCCGCCGGCCGGCACCAGCTGGCGGCGCGGAGGGACGCTCGTCGGCGGCGGCGTGGTCTGGACACCGACGACGGTCGACACGACGACGAACACGCTCTATTTCGGCACCGGCTCGGCGACGCCGCTCTACTTCCAGTCGATCCGTCCAGGCTCGAACCCGCGGGCAGACTCGGTGATCGCCGTCGACCTCAAGACCGGCCGGATGAAGTGGTGGCAACAGCAGATGGCGCACAACGAGTGGTCGTACGACACGGCACAGCCGCCACTCGTTTACAACGCCAAGGTCGGCGGGAAGCGCCGCCGTGTCGTCTCCGTGGCGACGATGGAGGGCGTCTGGTTCGCGTACGACGCCGCCAGCGGACAGCCGATCTACCAGCGGATCAAGGTCATCGACCGCACCGAGCACCCGGCGCTGCAGCCCGGCAAGCCGGTTTCGGTCTTTCCCTCCTCGCTCGGAGGGGTGAACTACTCCCCGGCGTCCTTCGACCCACACACGAACTACGTCTTCAACGGTGCTGCAGAAACGGCCGCAGTCTTCACGCTCGCGAAGCTCACGCCGACCCAGCGGAAACGCAAGCTCACCCTCGGCGACGTGTTCCTCGGGCTCGAGAACGGCAACTTCGGGGCCGTGCTCCCGGGGTGGCACGACCACGGCTCGATCAGCGCAATCGACGTCAACTCCGGCACGCGGGTCTGGAAGTTCACGACCCCGGAGCCCGAACGCGGTGGGGTCACGACGACCGAGAGCGGGCTCGGCTTCGCAGGCGGAGGCGACGGCCTCATGCGGGCGTTCGACCTCAAGACCGGGAAGATCCTCTGGACGTTCCAGACGGGCAACCCGATCGCGAGCGGCGCATCGATCTACTCGGTCGGCGGCACCGAGTACGTCGCCATCACCACCGGCGGAACGCCCACATCGTCGAACGGCGGCACCGCGACCAAGCTGATGGTCTTCGCGCTGCCAGGCTCCCAGGCGGGGTCTTACCGGCCGCTACGCGTTGAGGCGTACAGGACGAGCCCTCACGCACGGCCGAGTCGGCCCGTCCGGCCCGCAGCCCTAACTCGTTCCCATGCGCGAGTTGGTCGCGCCGTCGTCACGACTCCTTCCGGCCTCGTCGTCCAGCCGTGGCAGCCGAACTCGTCGAACGTCCGCACAGTGCTCGGCCGGATCACCCTGAACGGTTCTCCGGTCACGGGTGCCCACGTCACGGTCGGCGGTTTCGCTGTACCGCAGGCGACGGCGAAGGACGGCAGCTTCCCCTACGACGTCGACATGACCATCGCAGGGCGCCACGTCGTCCGCGTCTCGGATGCCTCGAAGGCGAAGTCGCGGGGCCGCTCGCTCAGTGACGGCGAGCGGAGCGCGCTGCTTGGAGCGTCCGGCGGCCTCAGCGTCGGGTACCAGATCGACGGACTGGCAGCGCATGTGCAGAAGAATGGCACGGTCGTAGTCACGGGCCGCGCGCACGACGCGGCCGGCCAGGGGCCGCCAACCGTCCATCTGCTGACGTATCAGCTGAACGGCACGATCACCGACGCCGGGGGCAAGCCGGTCCAGGGCGCGGTCGTGATCACCCGCACGCAGGATCGGGACTTCTGGACGCACTCCTCTGCGAGCGACGCAGCCGGGCACTACAGCTCCTTCTATGCCGCGTCCGACGAGACGACTGCGGATCCGGTGCCTCTCGCCGTCGGCGTAGCCCTCGGCGACGTCTCGTACGGCGGGAACGTCGGAACGAACGCGCCGTTCGCACGGCTGCGCAGCGCCGTGCTGAACATCCAGCTCGGCGCCAACGCCGCGTACAAGGTCGAGACACCCACCTCGTACGTCGGTGCCGTCTATTCGGGGCTCGTTATCGGCTTCACCTCCGGCGGGAAGGTCGTGAAACCCCTCGCCGAGCGCTGGCCCGATGCGAAGGGGAACTTCTCGATGACGCTACCGGGTTCCGTGCGCGGGAAGGCCCTGTATCTGTGGGAGAACCGGCGGCAGTTCTTCTCCCGCTTCACCGCACGGCCCGGCGGAGCCGTCGATCTTGAGTCGTGGCCAGCGAAGCTCGGACCCGCCGTGCCCAGCGGTCTCGCCGCACTGAAGGTACCGAGCGGCTAGGAGCGCCCGGGGCGAGGCGCTCGGCGCCTCGCCCCGCACGCGAAATCACGGGGTGACGGTGAGCGACCCGATCATGCCGCGCTCGGCATGGAAGGGGACATCGCAGACGTAGGTGTACTGCCCCGCGGGGAGCCCCACGGTCCACGTCTCAGACCCGCCCGGGGCGAGGATCGTGCCTGCCTTGACGCCGTTGATGCTGAAGTTGTGGGTCTCACCACCCTTGTTCGTGATCACGAAGGTGACCTGACCCGACGGGACGCTCGTCTGGGAGAGGTCGTAGCGGTACTCGAACATCCCCACGGTCACGGTGGTCTGTGCATTACCGATGGTCCCGGTCGGAGGGGGCGGAGGCGGTGGCGGAGGCGGCGGGGGCGGCGGGGGCGGCGGCGGGGGCGGAGCCACGGTGGCGACCCCGAGCTTGCCCTTCATTCCGGCCTTCGCGTGACCGAACAGGGTGCAGAGGTACGGGTACACACCCTTCTTCGTGAAAGTGACCGTCAGCGTCGCCGACTTCCCGGGGCCGAGCGTCTTCGTCTTCTTGCCGGCGATCTTGAAGTCGTGCGAAATCTTGCCCTTGTTGACGAAGGTGAAGATCACCTTCCCGACGGGAACGCTCCTGCGCGAAAGCTTGAACTTGAACTCCGAGCCGGTGACGGTGACGCGCGTCGCCGCGCTCGACGACACCGGGCTCGCGGCACGCGCGGGACTCGCCGGACTCGCCCCGCGGCCTGTCGCGACGATTGCTGCTGCGAACCCTGCCGCCGCCACTGCCGCAACCACGAACAGGCCTAGTCCACGACGCATGAATCCTCCTCTAATCGGAAGCCTGAAGCCAGCGTACCACCAGTCGCACGAAGCCAAACCCGCACGACAAGCCCTGGAGCGGCGGCTGTGTCGGCAGGCCGCCGCCCCCAGGCTGTCACGTTCGTTAGGGCAGTACGAAGGTGTAGATGTCGTCGCCGCGCAGCCGGACCGGGCTGGTCAGGCCGAGTGGCCGGGTGACGTCATTGTGGCCCGCTCCGCCGACTTCGACCGACACGTACTGCTTGCCGCCCACCGCGTAGGTGATGGGCGCCGAGGCCACGGGGTAGTTCATAGCGTTCGATGCCCAGAGCGAGGCGCCGGTCTTGGTATCGACGGCCTCGAGCCAGCCCTTGCCGTCCGCACCGTTCCCGCTGCCGTAGTGGCCGACGAAGGTGATTCCCGACGCGGTGTTCGCCGACCCGCTGTAACAGATCGCAGGCCAGTGCTGATGCCAGGCCAGCTTACCCGTCAGCACGTTCAGCGAGGAGAAGTTGCCGGTATTCGAGGTCGGCGGCGAACCGTCCGAAACGCCGAGCTGGCTGACGCCGAGGCCGCCGAAGGCTCCGGCAACCTGCGACGCGGCCGGGATCTGCTCCATGGCCCGGACGCGATCGGTGACACCACAGGTGATGAAGGTGTGGTTCTCCGGGCTGTACGAGCTGGCCGGCCAGTCCATCATCTCGAACGGCATCGCCACGTACTGCGTCGTGTCGTAGGGGTCGTAGGCGCAACCGATCTTGAACGGCTTGCCGTCCGGTGCGGTCGCCGTCGCGTACGGCACGTACGCGTTGGTGAGGCTGACGGTGCCGTTTACGCAAGGCCTACGGCTGGCGTCCAGCTTGTTGAAGAGCACGTTGTCGGCCAGCGGGATCGGCTGCGTCGGCCAGGCGTTCACATCCGGGGAATTGGGGAGCGTCGGAACCTTCTCCTCGGGGACCGGAAGCAGCGGCTTGCCCGTCTCCCGGTCGAGGACGAACGTCATCCCCTGCTTGTTGACGTAGGCGACTGCCGGACGCGACACGAGCTTGTCCTTGACCTTGAACTTGCCCGTGAACATGACGCCGGTGTTCGGGAGGTCTGAGTCCCACAGGTCGTGGTGGGTGGTCTGGTAGTACCAGACGAGCCGTCCCGTGTAGAGATTGAGCGCAACGATCGAGTCCGTATAGAGGTTGATGCCCGGGCCGCGCGAGTTCCAGGGCTCGGTGTTGCCGGTTCCGATGATGACAAGGTTGCGCTTCGTGTCGATGATCGGTGACTCCCAGATCGAGCCGCCGCCGTAGAGGGTCGGGGCGGTGCCGTTGCCGTTCTTCGACCACGTCTCGTAGCCGGGCTGCCCAGGGGCTGGGATGACGTTCCACACCCACACCCGCCGGCCGTTGGCGGCGGCGAAGGCCTGCATCGTGGCGCTGTTGCCGCCGTTGTCGCCCGCGCCGTCGCCGGTGATGACCAGCCCGTTGACGTAGATCGGCGCAGACGCAACCTTGCCGCCCTTCCGCCAGGGCGCGACCTCGGTCTTCCAGAGGAGGTTCCCGGTTGTCTGGTCGAGTCCGTAGAGGAACCCGTCGGTCGTGCCCGCGAAGACCTTGCCCTCGCCGATCGCGACGCCGGCGCGCCGGCCGCCCGACCCGACGTTGAAGCCCTGGCTAGGCGCGCCGGGGAGCCCGGCTTCGTACGTGGGCGTCCACTGCCAGAGTACGGCGCCCGTCGCCGCATTGATGGCGAAGACGTCACCGAGTGGAGCAACCTGGGTGTAGAGGGTGCCGTCCGAGACGACGGGGTTGGACTCCATGGAGCCGCAGCTCGCGTCATGTTTGATGCAGACGCCGAGGCTGATGTGCCAGGCCTGCTTGAGCGTGCTGACGTTGGTCTTGGTGATCTGGGTCAGGGACGAATAGCGCCAGCCCTTCAGGTTGCCGTGGACGACCAACCAGTTGTCCCCTGCCGGAGCGCCCAACTCCGCTGCTGTGTACGTCGGCGATGGAGTGATCGCCGTCCCCGCCGATTTGCCCGCCGAGGCGCCTCCGGCAGCAAGTAGCCCCAGGCAGCAAACTAGAGAAACCAACACGAAACGGCGCATCCGACACCCTCCTTGGGGACTTAACCCCCCCGTAACCACCCGTTTACAACCGATAGAAAATTCACTATCGCAGTCGGGCCAGTTGGTTGCAAGAGCGCCAAATCGACGGCGCTAGACTCGGCCCGGTGCCTCGCAGCCTTGCGATCGTCGTGCTCGGCGCCCTCGCGGCGGTTCTGGCGTCCGGTTGCTCGGACGGCAAGCGCGCCGCGACGAGCCCAACAACGACGGGAGGCTCGCAAGTCCGCTCAGGGATCACCCTGCAGGGCTCCGCCAACACCGGGGGGCCCTGGGAACGCGAACTCTCGTTGAAGTTCGCGAGAGGCGGCGTTCCGACGACCTTCTACCTCTGCGCTGTCTGGGGCCGGGCGCGCCCCAAGCAACCGTGTCGGGCGATGCGCGGGAGCAAGCTGCCGGCCGGGTCGACGATGCGTCTCGAGCAGCGTCCGGTTGGCACAGCGCCCAAACGGGCGGACAGCCCGGGCTGGGGGCTCGTGGCGACCTCCGGTGACGCCGAGCTGAAAGCGGTGCTGAGCAACTTCGTCTCCGGGGTCGGGCCGGGGCCGATCACGTACCGAGCCACCCTGCGGGGCGCATCGGGTCGTGTCCTCGCGACGTCGAACCCGTTCTCGATCACCTGGCACAAGTAGGCGGGCGACCAGTAAGTCGCGCGTCAGCGCAGGCCGAACGCGACGAGCTCGGGCGCACCCCCGGGTCGGCGGATTCCGGCGCCGAAGACCACGCGGTCGCCCACCACTGCCGGGCACGCATTCACGCCGGCCCGCAGACGCGTGCGCCAGACGCGTTTTCCGTCGCCGACGGCGAAGGCGTACACCGCCCCGTCGAAGGTCGACGTGAAGACCACGTCGTTCGACACCGTCGCGCAGCCGAAGTCGGGCGAAGGCAGGCGCCGCTCCCAGAGGGTGCGTCCTGTCCTCGCGTCGAGCGCGACGAGGCGGCCCCGTCCGCGCGAGGGATCGAGGCTCGTCAGCTCCTGGCGGCCGACGGCACTGCCCCACCCGCACAGGTCGACGACGGGCACGAACAGCCGACCGTCCGCGTAGGCCATCGGCGTCTCCACGCCGCCGAGCAGCCCGGGGCACACCGAAACGCGGTGATCGGGCAGCGGGCCGGTGTCGTTCCGGTGCAGACCGACGACGGCGGTCCAGAGCCGCCGCCGCGTTCTGCGATCCCAGGCGATCACCCGACCCGCCTTGCCGGCCCCGAAGACCAGATCAGCGCCGCCGACCGTGGCAAGGATCGGCGTCGCCTGGAAGTCGTAGTCGCGAATGTCGTGCGGAGTGACCTGGTCGTGCCAGAGCAGCCGCCCGCTGCGCGCATCGAGCACGAGGAGCGAGTCCGTATACGGGGCCGGACCTGGGAAGGCGGCGCCGTTCGGCCGCTTCCGCGTGCCGCCCCACGGCGACGGGTTCGAGTTCCCCGCGTAGAGACGGCCGTCGGCGTCGACCGACACCGGATACCACAGCCCGCCGCCCCCCGCCTCGAGCGGATGCCGCCACGGCCGCTGGATCGTGTCGAACCTCCACCGCACGGTGCCCGTCGACGCCTCGAGGGCGTAGATCGCGCCGCGCCCGCGCGGGGCATACCCGACCGTGCTCACGAAGACGAGGCCCTTCCACACAACCGGGGCGATGTCGACGAACTGCTCGGTCGCACTCGTCAGATGTCGCCGCCACAGCTCACGGCCCGTCTGCGCCGAGAGCGCGAACGCCTCGGCGTCCGTCGCGCCGTAGACCCGCTCATCGCCTAGCGCCAGCCCGTTCGGTCCGTCGTTCGGTGCGCGGTACCGATGCACCCAGCGCAGCGTCCCACTGTCCCGCTCGAGGGCGAAGACGTTGCTGCGGAGGTCCTGGACGTAGACGGTGTCGCCATCCGCCACGGGCGTCGATGCGAAGACCCCCCCGTACGTCGGTGCGGCCGTCAGCTCGAAGCGCCACCGCACTCCGAGACGGCCCGCGTTGGCGGCCTCGATGCCCGGACCCGAGGCGGCACGCGTGCCCGCGAGATCGCCGCCCGAAACCCGCCATTCACCCGGGCCGCTCTTCGCTCCGCATCCACAAACCAGCCACACGACCATCGCCGCCGCAACCGGACTCGACCATGTTCGCCCGGGGGTGAGGCCGGGTACGGTATGGCTGTGAAGTTCTCCGTTTTCGCGCTCACTGCGGGCTTGGCGGCCGCACTGGCGTCGACGGCGCAAGGCGCTGTTCAACCCCGGACGACGGCGCCACCGCCGGTGGTGACGATCAAGATCACGATCACGGATATGGCAGTCCGGATGAGCCCCAAGAGAGCACAGCGCGGCTCCTTCGCCCGTTTCATCCTCGTCAACGTCGGAACGAGACCTCATGCCTTCGCGCTCGGCCACCTGAAGCGCGGCACGGGATCGCAGACGGGCTTCATCAAGTCGCTCAAGCCGGACGAGCAGAGCATTCTCCTCCTGTTTCTCGACTACCGCGGCAGCGTCCCCTATCGCTGCACGCTTCCGGCCGACCGATCGCGGGCACAGATGAAGGGGATTTTCACGATCATCTGAACGCAGACGGCCTGCGCGAAGATCAGCTCGGCTGCCAGACGGGCGGGAAATCGGCGGTGGGGACGTGCTCTCCCGTACCGATCGGCGTCCCCTGGCTGCCGTTGACGTTCCAGAGCGTCAGGGCGCCCTTGGCCACGAAGAGCAGGGTCTTCCCGTCGGGCGACCAGCCGGCCGGGCCGGTGTCGTTGACGACCTTCCGCGGCCGGTGGGGTCGCGAGATACTCGCGACGTAGAGGGCGAACTGAGGGCATGGGCCCTCCCCGCAGTCCGGGGGGCCGGTGCTGAGACGCGGGCCGATGAACGCGACCGTCCGGGCACCGGGCGACACCGTGGCCGTCTGGGCAAGTTGAATGTCGAGCGTCAGACCGAAGTACTTCAGCACCTGGCCGGTCTTTGGATCGATCTTGACGAGATCCCCTCCCGCCGGGATGAGGATGGCCTTGCCGTCCGCGGTCCACGACGGCCGGCCTGCAGGCGGCGCCTTTGGTAGCACGCGCGGCACGCCACCCGCGGCGGGCATCACGAAGACGCGCCAGTCGGTGCGGTACGGCCTGAGGAAGGCGATCTGCTTGCCGTCCGGAGACCAGCCGGGCTGACTGTCACGGGGACCTGACGTAAGCCTGCGCAGGCCGGTTCCGTCCAGGTTCACGCGGAAGAGGCCGGAGCCCAGGCGCGAGAACACGAAACGCTTCCCAGCCGGCGAGAACGCCGGGGCGATCGCCGACAGCCTGCCGCGCGTGACCTGTTGCAGCCCCGTGCCGGTCGCGCGGATGCGGAAGAGCTGAGCGACAGCGGTTCCCTCCGGGTGCGCCGAAAAGACGATCCAGCGCGAAGAGGTGGAAACGCCGGTCGCCGCGTGACCGGAAGCGACGCCAAGTGCGACCAACGCACCGAGAATCGAGAGCCTGACCTGGTTTGGCAACAGCGAGAGCAATCTATCCGAGCGGCAGCCGAGAAGAGATCTCGCCCGGCGGCACCTCGCTAACCTTGGCGGGCGACGCCCCTCAAACGCTGTGCGAATCAAAGGACCCAAGAAGCTCGTCGCAGCGCTCGGCGGCGCGATCCTCGTCGGCGCAGCGATCCTCGTAGGAGTTCTCCTTGCGACCCGGTCAGGATCCGGCCCGCGCGCGGTGCCGGTTCCGGACAGGCCCGGCTTCCCCGCACCGCCGCTCGGCGCGGTCGTCTTCAGCCGCGAGCTCGGTTCGGACGCGCTCGCGCTCGGCGTTCTCCCACAGCCCGGAAAGGTGCTGCTCCAGGCGTCCGTTCTCGACCAGCAAGGCAGCGGCGTTCGCGGCCTCACGGTCGACTTCACCCTGGGACGAGCTTCGAAGCGGGCGACTGCCTGCGGCGCGGGCTGCTATTGGGCGACCGTGGAGACGGTCCGGCGACCGCAGACCGTCCGAGTCGAGGTTCGCGGCAACCGGGTGGCGACTCGGTGGCGCATCACGCTGCCGGCCTCGTGGCCGCCGCCCGACGCGAGCGCGCTGATCGCCAGGGCAGGTCGCGTCTGGCGATCCCTGCAGTCGCTCACGTTCCGCGAGTCCCTTGCCTCCGACAGCCTTCACGTCGCCAGGAGCACCTGGCGGGTGGAGGCCCCCGATCGACTCGCCTATCAGGTGCTGGGCGGCCCGGCCGGCATCATCATCGGGGACCGCCGCTGGGACCGCCCGCCCGGGGGGCACTGGGTCGGGTCACCGCAGTATCCGGTCACCCAGCCGGTCCCGTTCTGGGCCTCGGCGGTCAACGCGCACGTCCTCGGCACCGCCACGGTGCAGGGCAAGCCGGCCTACCGGGTGTCCTTCTTCGATCCGGGATCGGGAGCGTGGTTCACGGTCGCGCTCGATCGGCGCACCCTTCGCACGCTCGACCTCCACATGGTCACGAACGCGCATTTCATGCACGACGTCTACACCTCGTTCGACGGGCCCCACGTGATCCGCCCGCCGAGCTAGAGCCGAGCTACGAGCTGGCCCTCAGTGCCCGCCACACCTGCTCGGGCGTGATCGGGAGCTCCTGGAAGCGGTGCCCAGTCGCTGCAGCGACCGCGTTCGCAACCGCGGCCGGTCCAGGAACGACCGCTGACTCGCCGATTCCCTTCGCACCGAGCGGGCCGTAGGGAGCGGGCACCTCGACGATGACCGTCTCGATCGGCGGGACGCTGTCGCTGTCCGGGATCGCGTAGTCGACGAACGAGCCGTTGACCAGCTGACCGGACTCGTCGTGCTCGAGTTGCTCGTACAGGGCCCAGCCGATCGCCTGGGCGGCGCCGCCGTGCATCTGGCCCTCGCAGAGCGCGCGATTGAGCACGCGGCCGACGTCCTGGATGCTCACGTAGCTGAGCACCCGGACCGCCCCACTCTCGGGATCCACCCGGACATGCGCGATGTGCACCGCGGCCGACGGCGCGATGTCGGTCGGGACCGTCCGCCCGTGGCCCTCGACCGGCGGGTACGGAGTCCCGAAGCCGGTCACCTTCCTGGCGATCTCGACGAAGGACACGCCGCGGGACGGAGTCCCCACCGGACGGATGACGGCGTCCGCGATCTCCAGATCCTCGGGCGCGATCTCGAGCTCCTCTGCGGCGATCTTCAGGAGCTGCTCTCGGGCATCCTCGGCGGCGGCCCGAACCGCGCTGCCCTGCGAGTAGGTAACGGTGCTGCCGCCGCTGACCGGCGCCTGGGGCGCGAGGGCGGTGTCCGCGGCGACGACCCGCACCTGGTCGCGTTCGAGACCGAGGATCTCGGCGGTGATCGTCGCCATCGCCGTGTCGGTGCCGCTCATGTCGACCGAGCCGGTGACGACGGTGACTCCGCCGTCGGCGTCCATGCGACACACCGCGCCGGCCGCCATCTTCGCCCCCGGAAAGAGGCCGGCGGCGATCCCGATCCCCTCGCCGTTCGGGAGATCCGAACGTCGCTGCCAGAGCGGATGGTCCCGGGCCGCCTCGAGCGTCTCACGCAGGCCGAGCATCGGCCAGGCAGTCCCGTCCAGGCGCCGGTCCCCCTCGACGGCTGCGTTGCGGAAGCGCAACTCGACCGGATCGAGGCCGAGCCGGGCCGCGAGCTGGTCGATCAGCGATTCCAGGGCGAAGGCCGTCTGCGGAGCCGTCGGCGCGCGATACGCACCGGAGCCGACGCGGTTCGTCCGGACGCCGTAGACCCGCGAGTCCCAGGACGTCCAGCGGTACGGGCCACCGATGCGGCCCGCGGCAAACGGCGCGGCGGAGAAGTCGGCGAACGCGCCCTCGTCGAGCAGGATCCGAGCCTCCAGTGCGCGCAGCTCGCCGTCGGCGGCGGCGCCGATCTTCAGATCGATCAGACAGCCGGGCGCCGGGTTGGTGGACGCAAAGTCCTCGCTCCGCGTCAGCACGAGGGTCACCGGCCGGCGCAGACGAAGCGCTGCCGCGGCGACGAGTGGCTCGAAGAGGCCGATCTTTCCGCCGAAGCCGCCGCCCAGCGTTCCGCCAATCACCCGGACGGTCGTCAGCGGCAGCCCCAGCACGTGCGCGACGTGCGCGCGCGTGAAGAAGATCCCCTGGGTCGCAGCGCGGATGGCGACGCCTTCACCCTCGGGCCACGCCGAGACGGACTGCGTCTCGAGGTAGCTCTGGTGCACCCAGGGCGTCCGGAACCGCCCCTCGACGACGGCTGCGCAGGACTCGAGCTCGGCGGCTGCGTCACCCTCCGTCCGGACGTGCTCCCCGGTCACGTTCGGAGAAGCAGGCGCCGCCTCGTCGACCTCGGCGTCCACCCCGGCATCGCCGTGCATGGACATGTCGGCCTCGTCCTCTCCGCCCCCCATGCGCGCCGGCGGCGCATCCGCCTCGACCGCACGCTCGACGTCGAGCACCGCCTCGAGGGGCTCGTACTCGACGTCGACCGCCTGCACCGCGTCCTCGGCGGCCGCTTGGCTCTCCGCAACCACCAGTGCCACCGGCTGGCCGGCGAACACGACCTCGCTCCGGGCCAGCGGTTCGAACGCGCGCCCGCCGCCTTCCGCGACCGTCAGGTCGTCCGCGGTCAGGACCGCGACGACGCCCGGGGCCTGGAGCGCCTCGGCGACATCGATGCCGACGATGCGCGCGTGGGCGTGCGGGCTGAGCACGAGCCGACCGTGCACGGCCCCCGCGACCGGAATGTCCGCGGTGTATTCGGCGGCGCCGGTGATCTTCGAGACAGAGTCGACCCGCGGACTGGCTCCGCCCGCAACCGACCTGCCGCGTACTTCCTCCGCGAGCGCCATGAAGGCAGACTAACGATGCGTCGTCGAGAGCCGGCTCACCGGCTGCGTGCCGGCCGGACCCGAGCACTCTTAACCAGTTCTTAGAGCAGTTTCAGGGGAGTCTTAGGGGCAGCTGGTCTTCTTGACAGCGTCAGATCACGCATACGCTGAAAGGACCCCAGTGAATCCCAGGAACCGCAAGCCGATCTTCGCCGCTACGGCCGTCGCCGCCCTCGTCGGGGCCGGCGGCGGGGCGGCGCTCTACGCCGGGCTGGCCGACCCGTCCACGAAGACCGTCGTGCGAGAGGTCACAGTGGCCTCGGCGCAGCCGACGGCCAATACCACGACGCTCTCCGTCAACCAGATCTACAAGCGCGCCTACCAGGGTGTCGTCGAGCTCACGGTCAGCTCGACCCAGCAGTCGCAGTTCGGCGGCCCGCAGAGCGGGCAGGCGCAGGGCTCGGGCTTCGTCTACGACGGCCAGGGCCATGTCGTCACGAACGCACACGTGATCGACGGCGCCTCCACGATCTCCGTCCGCTTCTGGAACGGCGCGACCTACGACGCCCAGGTCGTCGGCAGCGACCCCTCCACCGACCTGGCCGTGCTGAAGGTCGACGCGCCCAGCTCGGTGCTCCACCCGCTGACGCTCGGCGACTCGACCAGGCTCGCCGTCGGCGACGGCGTTGTCGCCATCGGCAGCCCGTTCGGGCTCGAGGACACGGTCACAACCGGCATCGTCAGCGCGCTGCACCGCAAGATCAACTCACCGAACAACTACCCGATCAACGATTCGATCCAGACCGATGCGGCGATCAACCACGGCAACTCGGGCGGACCGCTCCTGAACGCGCAGGGCCAGGTGATCGGCGTCAACGCCCAGATCGAGAGTGACTCGGGCGGCAACGACGGCGTCGGCTTCGCCATCCCCTCCAGCACCGTCCACTCGATCGTCGGGCAGCTGCTCGGGAGCGGCAAGGTCGAGCACGCCTATCTGGGGGTCTCGGTCCAGTCGATCCCCGCCTCCGTAGCCGGGCAGCTCGGCCTCCCGGCCGGTGCGGAGATCGCCGAGGTCAAGAGCGGCACGCCCGCAGCAGACGCCGGTCTCCACGGCGCGACCGGCTCGCGGGTCGTCGCCGGCCAGAGCTACTCCACCGGAGGCGACGTGGTCACGGCGATCGACGGGAAAACGATCACGTCGGGCGACGCCCTCCGCGCCGCGATCGAGGCGAAGAGCCCGGGCAACAGCATGAGCCTGACCTACGTCCGCGACGGCAAGAGCCACACCGTCGCCGTCAAGCTCGCCAATCGGCCTTCGTGAGGCGTCGAGAGACTCCTGATCGGGTTCTTAGCTCGCTCTTAGGCACATCTGGCACATTTGCCTCGGTGTCCTCCTACGACACCCTCCCCGCCCTGACGAGCCCCCGTCGCCGCGCCCCCTCCCGCGGCGGCGGGGGCGCCGCCCGATGAAGCGGACGAGCATCCTCGTAGTCGACGACGAGCGGGCGGTTCGAGAGTCTCTTCGCCGCGCGCTCGAGCTCGAGGGCTATGCCGTGGAGCTCGCCGCCGACGGGGCAGAGGCTCTCAACTGCCTCGAAGCGGATCCCGGCCCCGATGCGGTCGTCCTCGACGTGCTGATGCCTCACGTCGACGGCCTCGAGGTCTGCCGTCGCGTCCGGCGCACCGGCAGCCGCGTCCCGGTGCTGATGCTGACCGCCCGCGACGACGTCGACAGCCGGGTCGCCGGCCTCGACGCGGGGGCGGATGACTACGTGCCGAAGCCCTTTGCGCTGCAGGAGCTGCTGGCCCGGGTCCGCGCGCTCCTGCGCCGGACGACGAACGGCTCCGGCGAGGTGTTGAGCTTCGGAGACCTCGAGCTCGACCCGGGCACCCGCGAGGTCCGGCGCGGCGGCGAGCTGATCGAGCTGACCCGCACCGAGTTCTCGCTGCTCGAGCTGTTTCTCCTCAATCCGCGGCAGGTCTTGACGCGATCGGTGATCTTCGAGCGCGTCTGGGGCTACGACTTCGGCTTCGCCTCCAACTCACTCGACGTCTACATCGGCTACCTGCGCCGCAAGACGGAGGTCGGCGGCCGACCACGGCTGATTCAGACGGTGCGTGGTGTCGGCTATGCCCTCCGCGAGCCGTGACCCGTGAGCTTCCGCGTCCGGCTGACGCTCGTTGCCGCAGTCGCGGTCGCCCTCGCAGTCGTCCTAGCTTCCGCGCTCGTGTACGTCGTGGCCCGCAACGAGCTGCGCGGTCCGGTCGACGACACCCTGCGGGCTAGCGGCGAAGAGATCTCGCGGATCCCGCTGCACAAGATCCAGGGCCCGAACGGGAGGGCGTACCTCGAGCTGTCGCACGATTTCGGCGGGCCGAGCGTCTACGTCCAGGTCGTCGGGTCGGACGGATCGACGCTCCGCCCGGCGAACGAGCGGGTCCCGCTCCCGGTCGGCAAAGACACCCTGGCCGCTGCCGGCGGCCACAAGGGCTCGTTCCTGAGCGAGATGCGGGTCAGCGACGTGCACCTCCGCGTCCTCACGTTCCCGTACGCCCCGGGCTACGCGGTGCAGATCGCCCGGCCGCTCACCGAGGTCGATTCCGCCCTCAGCCGGATGCGACTCTTCCTGCTCCTGATCGCAGGCGCCGGGATTGCCGCTGCGGCCGGCGCCGGTCTGCTGGTCGCGCGGGCGGCGCTACGACCGGTGCGGCGCCTGACCGCCGCGACCGAGACGGTGACCGAGACAGGTGACCTCTCGCAGAGGATCGACATCACCGGCCGCGACGAGCTGAGCCGCCTCGCCGGCAGCTTCAACACGATGCTCGGAGCGCTCGAGACGTCGAACAAGGCCCAGCGTCAGCTGGTCGCCGACGCCTCGCACGAGCTGCGCACTCCGTTGACGAGCCTGCGGACGAACGTCGAGGTCCTCGCGACCGACCGGGCGCTCCCGGCGGGCGAGCGCGAACGTCTGCTCGAAGACGTCGTCGAGCAGCTGAGCGAGATGACGACCCTGATCGCCGAGCTGATCGAGCTCGCCCGCGGCGAGCAGCACCCCTCCGAGACGGAAGACGTCCGCCTCGACCTGCTCACCGCCGAGGCAGTCGAGCGCGCCAGGCGGAACCGCCCCGGGATCACCTTCACCACACAGTTGGACGAGTCGCTCGTTCACGGCGTGCGCTCGACGATCGAGCGAGCCGTCGGCAACCTGCTCGACAACGCGGGCAAGTGGAGCCCGGCGGGAGGAACCGTGGAGGTCTCCGTCCACGAAGGCGAGGTCGTCGTCCGCGACCACGGGCCCGGGATCACCGAGGAAGACCTCCCCCACGTCTTCGACCGTTTCTACCGCGCCCCGGATGCGCGCGGGATGCCGGGCTCGGGCCTCGGTCTCGCGATCGTCCGCCAGGTCGCGCGGGCTCACGGCGGCAGCGCGACCGCCGAACAGGCCGAGGGTGGCGGCGCCCGGCTGCGGCTCCGCCTGAACGGCAGCAGCTAACCGAGAGGGAGGGACCCGGCGCTGCGGCAACCTGCCCGCAGCGCCAGGGCGTTACCGCCGGCTTAGTGGTTCTGTTCGCAAGTTCTGTCACGCGGCGAGTGTGGTTGCGTGGCCGGGAGCGTTGAGCCGTTCGAGCAGCCGGTCAAGATCGTCGCGTGTGAACTTCCACTCGAACGGCTGGGCGACCTGCTCGTAGTGTCGTCCG
>JBBRYK010000013.1:0-50563 GCA_038237665.1 Gaiellales bacterium
CCGCTGGAATGAAGCACTCACCCTCGCCGACCAGTTCGCCGCCGAGGTCGAAGCGGGGGAGCCGCACTACCTGGAGTCGCTCGTCCGGGACGTTCGGGCCCTGATCGCCCTGGCTCGCGGCGACGTAACGGCGGCGCTGGACGAAAGCAACCTCGCGGTTGCCTGCGCCCGCACCGCGGGCGATCCCCAGGTACTACAGCCCGCGCTTGCGCTTGGCACGAGAGTCGCCCTCGCTGCCGGGCGCCGGGACGAGGCAGAGCAACTCTTCGCAGAGCTCGCGGCAGACACTCATAAGGCCGCCGCGAGACGTGTGCCCAGCGCAGGCATCTCGAACGTGGCACTCGTGGCCAGCGAATTCAGACTCCTACCCGATTGGCTCACCTCGGCGGAACTCGTTGGGACGCCGTGGCTTACCGCGGCGGTCGCGGCGGCCCGGGGTGATTTCACGGCGGCGGCAGACCTCTACGCGTCGATGGGTACTCGGCCCGACGAAGCCGACGCGCGGCTTTATGCGGCGCGCGCGCTCGTTGCGCAGGGGCGTCGCGCCGAGGCGGACGAGCAGCTTCGGCAGGCACTGGCGTTTTACCGCGAGGTAGGCGCAACCGCCTACCTGCGGGAGGCGGAATCACTGCTCGCCGCGTCGGCCTGAGCCCCTACGTGACCGTGAACTTCGCGTCCATGCCGAGCTGCTTGTGGCCCGGTACGGAGCAATACAGCTCATAGGTTCCCGCCGCGAGGTCGGTCTCCAGCGTCGCCGACTTCCCCGCCTGGAGGTTCGGCGTCGCCTTGGAGACACCCGGCCCCTTGATCGTCAGGTTGTGCACGACCTTGCCGTCGTTACGAACCTCGAAGGTGTAGGTACCCCGCTCACCGGAGGTGGCCGGGAGCTTGATCTTGTATTCGACCTCGCTGACTTGCGCGATGTGGGCGGCCGTCCCGGACGTCCCCGCCGGCGGAGGCTCACCTGCCTTTCCTTCCTCGGACTCACGAGCCAGGAAGAAGACGGCGAGCATCATCCCCACGAAGAGCGCAACGGTGGCGGCGAGGAAGGGCCGGAGCCCCGTTCCCGGAAAGCCGGGCCAGCGCTCCGGAAGGATCAGGGCAGACAGGACGGCGAAGACGATGAAGACGCCCGCAACCACCGCCAGCCCGGCCTTCTGGCCCGCCGAAAGCCCAGCGAGGAGCGAGAGCACGGCGGGACGCTACCACTAGTGGAGCTTGCTCACTCAAAAGAGGGATTCTGCGCTGAATACCGGGTGTTCCTCGACCGATATGGACACCGTGGAGGCGGCCCATCTTCCCTGGATCCCCCTTGGCGAACTCCTCGTCCGCCGGGGGCTGCTCGAGCGCGCCCAACTCGAGGAGGCGCTCGACGACAGGGCCCAGAGCGGCCTGCGCATCGGCGAGATCATCGTCGAGCGCGGCTGGGTCAAGCCGGCGGCGATCGCTCACGCGCTTGCCGAGCAGTACGGCTTCCGGTTCATCTCGCTCGACGACGATGTGATCGACCCCGAAGTCGTCAGCCTGATCCCCGAGGCGATGGCGCGCCGGTACGAGGCGCTGCCGATCCGCTTCATCTCCGAGAACCTCCTGCTCGTGGCGGTGACCGATCCCACGAACGTGATGTCCTCGGACGGGCTGCGCCTGGCGCTCGGCCACAACCTCCAGCTCGCGGTCGCCGCCGAGCCCGACCTGAACCGCGCCTTCGGCCGCGTCTTCCGCAACGAGTTCGACCTCACCGTCTCCGAGACCGCCGTCGAGTATGTCGAGGAGGACGCCCAGGACATCACCGATGCCGGCTCGGGCGCACCGACGATCAACCTCGTCAACGCCGTGCTCAAGCGCGCGATCGAGGACGGAGCCTCCGACGTCCACTTCGAGCCGCAGGCGAAACAGATGCTCGTGCGCGCGCGTGTCGACGGCGTCACGCGAGAGATCCTCTCGGTGCCCAGGCACATGCAGGCCGGGGTGACCAGCCGGCTGAAGGTGATGGGCGCGCTCGACATCGCCGAGCGCCGCCTGCCCCAGGACGGCCGTGTCTCGATCCGGGTCGCCGGGAACCCGATGGACATCCGCATGGCCGTCGTCCCGACGACCTACGGCGAGCAGATCGTCCTCCGCATCTTTCACCGTGGCGTTCAGCAGCGGGACCTCTCCGGCCTCGGCATGTCACCCGACGCCGCCCCGATCTTCGAACGCGCCATCCACCAGCCCTACGGCGGCATCCTCGTCTGCGGCCCCACCGGCTCGGGCAAGACGACCACGCTGTACGCCGCGGTCGACGCCCTCAACGAGACCGAACGGGTCGTTCAGACGATCGAGGACCCGGTCGAGTACCAGATCGACGGCATCAACCAGGTCGAGGTGAACGTCAAGGCGGGCCTCTCGTTCGCGCGCGGCCTGCGCGCGCTGCTCCGCGCCGACCCGGACGTGATCCTCGTCGGCGAGATCCGCGACGAGGAGACGGCCAAGACGGCCGCACAGGCCGCCCTCACGGGGCACCTCGTCCTCAGCACGCTCCACGCCCACAGCGCCGCGAGCGCGTTCGAGCGGCTCAAGAACATGGGCGTCGACTCCAGTCTGCTCGCGACCTCGCTCAACTGTGTCGTCGGCCAGCGCCTGGCGAGGCGGCTCTGCCTGCACTGCCGCGAGGCCTACGAGGCCCAGCCGGAAGAGCTGGAAACACTTGGCGTCGATCCCAGCAAGGCCGTCGAGCTCTTTCGCGCCAAGGGCTGCCCCGATTGTGGCCAGACGGGCTACTCGGGCCGCGTCGCGCTGTACGAGGTGATGGCGATCGACGGCAAGCTGCGACGCCTGATGGACGCCTCGACCGACGAGATCTCTGCCGCAGCAGTGGCGGGAGGCATGACCACCATGCGCGACGAAGGCGTGAAGCTCTGCCTCGAGGGGCTGTCCTCGTTCGACGAGATCCGCCGGGTCACCGGCGACCGCCTGAGTTAGACCGGCTGCGTCGGCTTCGGCGCTTCTTCCGCCGCTCTCCTCACCTCGGCGGCCCGGCCCTCGAGCTCCTGGCCCACGTAGAGGGCGTCGCCGTTTCGAGCTGCGGCCGGAGCACGCACGCGTCCGCGGAGACGCATGAGGCGCCTCACGACCTGCAGGCGACGCCGGCGTAGCGACTCGCCCTGATGTTCGAGGCGAGCCTCTCGCCGATCGAGCTCATGCTCCCAGCGGTCGAGGTCGGCCTCGCGTTCCGCGACGGCGAGCGCGCGGTCGCGCAACTCGGTCTTGAGCGATTCGAGCTCGATGTCCGCCCACGCCGGCCCACCGGTGTTACGACGCAGTCCACGCATGGACTGAATTGTGTCCTACGGCGGCTAGGCTTGCAGGCCTGGACGAGCCGGCGCCCTCATCCCGCGCGATCCTCGAGGCGCAGAAGCTGCGGAACGACGTCGCCGCCGCCGAGGCGATCAAGGCGCTCGACAGGGAGGGGATCCCGAGCATTCTGATCAAGGGGCCTGCGATCGCCGGCTGGCTCTACGACGAGGGCGAGAACCGCCCGTACGGCGACGTCGATCTCCTGGTGGCTCCGGTCGACTTTGCCCGGGCAGAGGGCGTTCTCGCCGGCCTCGGTTTCGAGCGGCTCGAGCTGCAGTCGACGCGCCCCGGGCAGACAGGTCACCACGAGAACCTCTGTCGCGAGCTCGACGGGGTGTGCATCGAGCTGCATCGGAGCTTCCTCGGGATCGGAGTCCCGGACACGGAATTCTGGACCGCCATGGACAAACGCACCCGGACACTGCAGCTCGAGGTCTACGACGTCGTCGCGCGCATACCCGATGTCGAGGCGGGAGCGCTCCTCGTCGGCCTCCACGCCGCCGCGCACAGTGCCGGCGGCAAGCCGGTCGAGGATCTCAGGCGAGCGCTCGATCGTCTATCGGAGCAGGAATGGAAAGACGCCGTCGGGCTCGCCCGCCGTCTCCGGGCCGAAGGCGCCTTTGCCGCAGGTTTGGCCTGCTCGGCCGACGGCCGTTCGCTGGTAGACCGCCTTGGCCTCCTGTCCGACGCCGGAGCCGACGTCCTGTTGCGTGCCGGTTCCATGCCGCCGACTGCGATGGGCTGGGAGACGCTCTCGCGCACACCCGGGCTCGTTCCGAAGCTCAAGTACCTGTTTCGGGAGCTCGTTCCGCCCGCCGACTACCTGCGCCTGACGCATCTCGGAGCGCGGCGGAGCAATCGTGGGCTCGCGGTCGCGTACCTCGTGCGCCCCTTCTCGCTCGCGCTCGCGTCTCCCCGTGGCTTCAGAGCCTGGCGTCGCGCACGCAAGCACGCCGACCGCTAGCCGAATCGGCCGGATCCCGTTCGAAGTTAGGCTTGCCGCCTGAGCATCCGGCCCCCACTCGCGCCGAATGACGCGCGCCGGCGAGCCGGTGGCTGACAACCCGACAGAACCGGAGTGGTGGTGACCAAGGTCGCGATCCTCGCGCTCGGGTCGATCTCGACCGACACCGCGGGACGCACATACCTCTCCGGCCTCCTGGGCCCCCTCGGTGACGAGCCCGGTCTGGAGGTGACCGTACACCTCGCGGATCCCGATTTCGCCGTCCCCGACAGCTGCCGGGTTCGCCGCCACAGCCTTCCCCCAGCCCCGGACCCTGTTCGCAAGGTCCTCGGCGAGGCCTGGGTCGCCCGGCGCCTTTCGCGCGAGGGCTACGACGTCCTGCTCGCTCCGCTCAACTTCCTTCCGGTGACCTGGCACGGAGCAGCCGTGGTCGTCGAGCACAACATCCTTTCCTTTGAGAAGCGCATTCACGGGCAGAGCCTCGGTCTCAGGTCGTGGTACCGGCCGCGCGCGCTGAAGGCCACCCTCGAGCGCGCAACCGAGATCGTGGCAGTCAGCTCCTATCTCCGCGGACTCTTGCTCGAGCACTTTCCTGCACTCGACCCGGCGCGCGTCCACGTCGTTCCGTATGCCGTCTCGGCACAACTGGCTCGCTCCCACGCCCCGCAGACGCAGCCGCGTCAGGGTCTCCGAGTCCTGGTCGTCGCCGCCCTGTGGCCCTACAAGCGCATCGACCAGGCGATCCAGTCGTTCGCCGCCGCCGCACCGCGCCTCCCAGGGAGCATCCTCGAGATCGCGGGCCCCGCGCCCAAGCGACCGAGAGCGGAGCTCGAAGCTCTCGCGGCGCGACTGGGCGTCGGGAAGCGGGTGCGGTTCCTCGGCAACCTGACGCACGAGCAGCTCGCGGAGCGCTATTCGCGTGCCGACGTCCTGCTTCAGTTGTCCGAGATCGAAGCTTTCGGGGTCACGATCATGGAGGCGATGGCACTAGGGGTACCGATCGTGGCGCGCCCGATCGAGGGGCTGGTCGAGGTCGGTGGGGACGTACCGGTCTGGATCGACCCTTCGGCTGGCCCGGACGAGATCGGCGCCGTCCTGGAACGGGTGCTGTCGGACCCGGAGCTGCGAGCCAGACGCAGAGCTGCAGGGATCGAACGCGCCAAGGAGTTCGACGGAACGCGAGTCGCCCACCTCATCGCCGCGACGTTGCAGGTCGCGGCAGCAAGAGTCGGATGAACCTCCAACGGCTATCCCCGCCACCCGCCGCCGAGAGGGTGCTGGAGGCATTCGTCCTTCCGCCGAAGATCGTTTACCGACTGTTCAGGTGGCGCGGTAAGCCGGGCTGGGGGCCTCTGAACGGGCAGGGCCTTCCGGCGTCGGATCGTCGAACGCTTGATCGAGGTGTTCGCACCGACCGAGATCGTCGAGACCGGCACGTTCTTCGGTCGGACGACCGAGTTCTTCGCAGGCTTCGGCGTGCCGGTGTTCACGATCGAAATCAACCATGAGTTCGCGGTCGGCGCAGCGTTTCGGCTTCGCCTCCCGAACGTGACGGTGATCTCCGGCGACTCGGCGGCCGCGCTCGAACGCCTCGTCGCACGCGGGGCTCTCGGGCGCCTCCTCGCGTACCTGGACGCCCACTGGCAGGAGAGGTCGCCGCTGAGCGAGGAGCTCCGAGCACTAGCGTCCGGAGGCTTCGATTTCGTTGCGGCCATCGACTATTTCCAGGTGAGCAACGATCCGGAGTACGGCTACGACCTCCAGGCCGGGAAGCCGGTATCCCTCGCCACTGTCCAGCTCCCGAAGACACCGTCTCTGCTTTTCCGGGCGCTCCTGGGAGCGAGGAAACCGGCGAGCGGCGTGGCGCCCTCTTCACCGGGCACGGCGCAGCAGGCCACGAGGCGATCGTGGCCCTAGTCAAGCAAGGCCTACTGCGCCCGGCCAGATAACGAGCCAGAGGATATTCCCCGCTCGGACCGGACCCGAGGTCTTCGGCACCACGCGCTCGACACCAAAGCATTGCGGTCCGAGCTCGGCGGCGAACAGCGGACTGTGTGCTCGGCACCAAAGGCGCGCTCTAGTCTCGCACGACGTGCGTCAGCACCGTCGGTCAGCGCCTCGAACCCGTGGTGCGTAGACGCCGAGGCGACGTGCGGTTTCGCGCGGCTGAGCGCTCGCTCAGTTAGGCGACGTTCGCCTCCACCAACCTGACGTGCGCGGACGCCAACCGCTGTGCATGCGGGGCAGCTCGATCGCCTCGCCGCACGGGGCAGGCGTCGCGGCGGTGATCGAGATCACGGGGGTGACCGCGCCCCCGAGCTGTCGCGGCGAAGGTCTGCAACACATCCGACTCGATCGCCTGTCCGTCACGGGTCGATCTACGCGTTCCTTCTCCAGGCCACAACGCCGCGCGTACCCTTTGTCGATATCGCTCCGCGCACGCGCCGCTGAGAGTGGCTCTCGCTAAAACTTCGCGGATCTGTGGAACACATGTCCCGTTTGAAGAGACGCTTACACCAGACCCTGCAGCGGTTCGGGTTCGACGTGGTTCCGTACGACGGTCGCTACTTCCACCGCAAGAAGCGCATCGAGATAATGCGTCACGGGGAGGTCGGTATCGTCGTTGACGTCGGGGCGAACGAAGGTCAGTTCGCCCAGGACATTCGCGGCGACGGGTGGCGCGGCCGGATCGTCTCTGTCGAACCGCTCCCAAACGCGTACGCAGCGCTCGCGACGAAGGCCACTCGTGATCCTCTGTGGACGACCGTGAACGTCGCCGCGGGTGCGGGGAAAGCGGCGGCCACGTTGAACGTGGCGCGCAACTCCGTGAGCAGCGGCCTGCTGAAGATGAGCGACCGGCACACCACGGCCGCCCCGCAATCCGGGTACGTGGACAGCGTCGAGGTTGTGGTGGACACGATTGACTCGCTCGTTGCTGAACTGCAGTTGACCGAACGCCTCTATCTGAAGATCGATACCCAGGGTTATGAGCTCGAGGTGCTTCGAGGCGCCTCATCAGTACTCGAGCAGTGTTCAGCTATCGAACTCGAGTTGTCCCTCAGTGAGCTCTATGACCAGCAGCCTCTCATGCCTGATGTCGTTCGCTGGCTCCTCGACCGCGGCTTTGTCGCGATCACCCTCTGGCCGAGTTTCGTGACCGCTGAAGGTGATCTGTTGCAGATGGACGGGATTTTCGTCCGACCTCCTGCGTAGGCGGCCTGGTAACGGGCTCCGCAGGCTACTGAGAACTGATCGGAGAAGAATGCAGGCTGGGACTGACGTCGCCATGAGCGTCCTTCGTTAAAGCCATTGTCTGCCTCACGGCCGAGTCTCCGCCGGAGCGCCGACGAGGTCTCGGTCCACTTCACTCAGGGACCGTCCCGCGATCCGTCGGTAGTAGGCCCGGAAGATCCTTGCCGTTCTATCCCAGGTGAATCGAGCGGCGATCTCCGAGCCCCGCGCGGCGAGCGTCTCACGCAGCTGGTCATCAACCCAGAGTCGGCGCACGGCGTCTGCGATCGAATCGGGCGCGTGTGGATCGAAGAAGAGCGCGCCGCCGCGACCGTACTCCTCGAGCGCGGCGATCCCCGAGCAGGCAACAGGAAGGCCCACGGCAAACGCCTCCACGACCGGAAGCCCCCAGCCCTCGAACTCGCTGGGAAATACGAGCAGGCGGGCGAGGCGGTACAGGCAGACGAGATCCCGCGAAGTGACGAACCCGGTGAAGTGGAACCGCTCGGCGACGCCCAGCGCGTCCGCTCGTGCCAGGATCGCGTCGACGTTGTCGGTCGTGCGGCCGCAGCAGACGACGTCGACGCGGAGATCAGTGGCGGCGAGCGAGGCAACGGCGTCCACGAGCCGCAGGTGGTTCTTGTGCGGCCAGGTCCTCGCCGGGTAGAGCGCGAACCGGTCCGGCAACTCGAGCCGCCGGGCCACTTCGGCCAACTCCTCCCCGACGGGCTCCAGCCGTTCGGTCGCAGGCGCCGCAGGCACGACGCGCACCTTGTCCGGCGCGATGTCGAAGTATTCGATCACGTCCTGCCGCGTCGCGGACGAGGCGACCGCGACCATCACGGCCTGCCGGCAGAGCGCGCCGTATTCGACGTCACGGGCGGTGCGGGCTTCGAGGTCGAAGTACTGTGGCAGGTGCCGGTGCTGCAAATCCCAGGGCTGGTAGATGCTGGGCACTGTGGTGAGAAATCCCGACGGGTGTGTGAAGTGGACAAGGTCAGCGCCCGAGACCTCGACGGTCCCGTCGGACGTCGGCACGCGGTAAAGCGACGGAATCCGCACGCGCCTCCGGAGGCGCGAGTAGACAGGTCGAAGCAGACCTCTCGCCCTGGCCGCGGGCGAGAGCGACGGATGGAGCGACGTCCAGAGGAGCGTGCAGGCACCGCCAATGTGCGCAGTCAGCCAGGCCTCCCGCTCGCGGTAGCCAAGTATGAGGTAGCGCTCGGGACCGTCCCCTAGACGCGACAGGGCGGAAACGAGGCCGAGCGTCGCGGGGCCGACACCGCCAAACTCTTCCGAGGCGATGCGCGCGTCAACGCATACGAGGAGGGGGTGGGCGTCCTCCATCAAAACTCCGTCAGACTCGACGAGCCAGGAAGCTGTACGGGCGACCCGGCGCCGAACGATCGATCTGACCGCGCGCGAGTCGCTCGAGCCACGGCATGAAGCGAACCAGTTCGGCCGCAGGACCCAGACGACGATGTAGCCGAGCGCGTACGCAACGCGCCAACTCCTCGCGAGACCGCGCAAACGGAAAGGCATTGATGACGGTATCCCACGGCCCGTAGACGGCCTCGACCTGCAGCCCCGCCGTCCGTAAAGCGGTCTCGTAGCCCCGCAACGTATAGGCGTATTCGCCGCCTGTAAGCAGGTGGACGGGATGTGAGGCCAGGAACTGGGCAAGCTGCTGCTCGTTGTCGACCACGTGCTCCCGACATGCCACGAGAAGGCCCCCGGGCTTCAAGACCCTCGCGCACTCCAAGACGAACCGTGGCAAGTCGCGGGCGTGGTGAAGGACCTGGCGGGCATAAACGACATCAGCGCTCGCGTCCGCGAGAGGGATGGCCTCCCCGACGGCATCCAGCACCTCAACTGGCAGGCCTCGACAGAGGCTAGCGATTGCCCCCCGGCCAATCTCTCCACTGGGGTCTGGCTCGACCGCATAGACGAGGTGCGCCCCACTACGGGCAAACGCATAGCTAGCAATGCCGTTCCCGGCGCCGACGTCAACGATGACGGCGTCCTCCAACCGATCGGAGAGCAGACTGCGAACCTCGTCGAACTCGGCCGAACTCAAGAACCGCTCGGCAGATTCGGCCACGTCAGGGCCGAGATACGCGTCGCGGATCAGATCGCGCTGCGAAGGATCGTCGCGAAGGATCATGATCGCTTCCTCGGTACCAACGAGGGCTGAAGACTCCACGCTGGTTAGCGTAGAGGATATGGTCCCGAGCCCCCCGGCAACGGTTCGCTTGCACGTCTGACGAATGGGCCGAGGTTCCTCAGACGGGGAAAGCTCCCCCGATCCGGCCGGACAGCCCGACGCGATAGCCGGCGGGGCGCCCGTAGAGCGCGCGCCCCGAGCAGCGCGCAACTCGCTGTTCGCGCTGCTCGCGTTCGTCTACCCCACGGTGCTAACGGTTGTCCTTACCCCGTTCATCGTTCACAGCCTGGGCACGGAGCGCTACGGGCTCTTCTCACTGGCGACGATCTTCGTCAGCGTCCTCGGCCTTCTCGACCTCGGGATGTCGCCGGCGATCGTCAAGTTCGTCTCGGACGCAGCGGCGCGCCGGGATTCCGACCGCGCGGTCGGAGAGATCGTCGGCGTCAGCCTTCTGTTCTATGCCGCGATCGGCGTCATGGGGTCGGCGGGCGCGGCGCTCGCAGCCTGGCTCTTCCTCGACGACCTGTTCAACGTCTCACCTCATCTCCGGTCGACTGCGACCTTCGCTTTCGCCATCGCCGGACTTGGCTTTCTCTTCACGATGCTGATGACCGCGTTCTCGGCTCTTCCACTCGCTTTGCAACGCTTCGACATACAGGCCCTGGTCCGATTCACCCTCTCTTCGTGCACCGCACTGCTGACAGTCTTGGTTTTGACTCTAGGCCTGGGTCTCCGCGGGCTGGTGATCGCCCTGGTGGTGGAACCGGTGCTTGGGCTCATTCTCTTCTTCCGGGTGGGAAAGCGCTTGTTCCCCGCGCTCCGGCCAGTCCCGCGCTGGGATCCAGACTTGATGCGACGATTAAGCGCCTTCAGCGGATACGCGTTTTTGGCGAACATCGCCGGCGTTGTCCTCTTCCAGTTCGACCGCGTCTTGCTGGGTGCGATCAGCGGCGTGGTTGCGGTGACCTTCTATGTGATTCCCGGTACCCTGGCCCAGCGACTTCATGCCGCGGCGTCGGCGCTTACCGCCGTTGTCCTGCCCGCGTCGAGCGACCTTATGGCACGGGACGATTACGCGCGAGTCCGTGCCCTCTATATCCGCGCGACTCGAATCGCCTTGCTCTTTCTCTTATCATTCGGTATTCCAGCTATCTGTTTTGCGCGCCCTATTCTTCGCTACTGGCTTGGAGCGGATTTCGCTCGCGAGGGAACCACCGTGCTCCAACTCCTGGTTGGCACGTATCTCCTCGCGGGACTGACGACGGTGCCCTATTACATAGTCCTTGGCGCAGGAAGGCCACGCATCGCCGCCCTCTTCAGCGCCCTCACGGCTGGAACCAACCTCGTCCTCATCTCATTCTTGATCCCGCTCTATGGCATCGTCGGCGCCGCCGCCGGGTACTTGGGCAGCATGGTAGCGGTGCCTCCCTTCATCTGGTACGTAGAACGACGAGTGCTGACGCTACCAGGCTCGTTTTGGCCGCACCTCGGCGTTAGGCTCACCATCCCGGTAGCAATCCAGGTTGGAGTTTGCCTTTTGCTTCTTCCACTTGCAACCAGCCTAGGACTAACGATCCTTCTTCTGGCCGGGACGATTCCACTCTTGGCAGGAGTCTGGTTCGGGCTCGGCTTCAGCGATAGAGGGGACAGGCAACTCCTTCTGCAGCTGGCGGGCATACGGCGCGCAAGGAAGTAGAGAAGCCGGGCGCATCTCAGCCAAAACTGCCGGGCACCGCAGCATGCCAGTGCTCCAAGCTCAGTCTAAGCCCTACTCTGTGATCGAGTAGTCCACGCTCGCCAGTTGTTCGCGAAGGGTGGCTACACGCGCGTCCCACGTCCCAATTTCGATCAGCCTGGCGTAGTTCTGTTCGACTAACGGCTGGAAGCCCGCGGGATCAGCAAGTATGCGCTCCAGCTGACTCATCGGATCGCCCCAATCGACCGGGATAACGGGATCGTAGCTTCACATGTCGACGAGCTCGCTGGGAGCGCTCCCGAGAACGATGCATTTCGAAGCCATTGGCTCGAAATACCGGTGTGTCGCTGTCTCCACGTCGCCGGACCGAAGACGATGGGTTTCCGAGGACGGAAAGCACACCGACACGCGGCTGTCCGCAAGACCAGCCACGAGGTCGTCTCGGCTTGGGAAGACAAGGTCGCCCTTTGCTCGCTCGAATAGATGCACGCGGCCTAGTTTTTCCAATGGTGAGCGAATCAGGTCATGAAATCGATCGTGCCTTCGGCCGAGCTCGAGAAGGTCAATTGCGCGTTCGATGAGCGACCGGCCGCTGCGATAGACCGCAGGGTCGGTCGCCTCCGGCAGCCAGATGCTCCCCATCGAAGGAAGCCTCTGCTCGAACTCCGTGGCCGAACCGGAGGCACTGAAGAATGCCAGGCGAACCCGGTGACGCGTGAGGAACGCCTCCCAGGCTGAGTACTCCGCCGGCCAGCAGTCGAAGCAGTACGGAAGCGTCTCGGCAAAGTACGTCGTCGGGAACAGCTTTATCTCGACGAGCCCCATCAGAGGGCAAAAGTAGGCGCGGCGGCCCGACTGCCTGACGCTTCGCAGCAATCCCAGTTTCCTAGCCGCGCGAGCGACGATGCGCCGGCCGTCCGAACCTGGCCGCCGCACGGCCACCCCGGCCCTCCTGAAGGCCCGTTCCAGATCGAGCACGATCGCATTGGCGACGTGCCCCCGAGCGGCAGTGCCGAGCACGACGACACGCTTTCGGCTCAACCGGAAATGCCCAACTTATCGCGGATAAGCCAGCGCAGGCTCACTGCTATCGGACGAAGTGGCGATTGGAGCACCCGCTCATGGAGTCGCTGGCGGGTATGCAGGTACAGCGATTTCGAGAGCAGCCGCCCGCCGTTTGACCGCGCCACGCGCCGAGCTTCTTGCCAGAAGCGATCAGCTTCCGCAACGGATTTGGAGGTCGAATGTCGTCTGAAGCACGCCCAGAACTCCGGCACGTGGTCGATGCGGCATCCTGCTCGTGCAATCCTGATCCAGAATTCGTAATCCATGGCATAGCGGTAGCTCGTATCGAGCATTCCGACGGAGTCGAGAACCGATCGTCGTATGAAAGTTGCCGGCTGCGGAATAACGTTCCTTACGTTCAACGAGAAATCGAGGTCGAAGCCGGGTACTCGCATGGCCTCGAGCTCTTCGCCCAGCTCATCGATCTCGACGTAGTCGCCGTAGACAAGATCGGCAGGTGCTCGCCGAAGATGTGCTGCTGCCTTCGAGACCGCACCGGGCAGATAGAGATCATCCGAGTTGAGCCAGCCGAGAATCTCACCCGAGGCTTGCTGGAAGCCCTTGTTGACGGCGTCGGCCTGCCCGCCGTCGGGCTCCGACACCCAGATCAGATGAGGGTAGTTCTCGAGGAGCTCGAGCGTGCCGTCCGTCGAGCCCCCGTCGACAACGATGTGCTCGATGCGCGGATAGTCCTGATCCAGAACACTCTTGATCGTCAGATCGAGATACTTCGCCTGGTTCAGCGAGGGCGTAACGACCGTGACCAAAGGAAGCGGGGGCTCGCTCACACCGACCTCTCACGGATCGCGAATGTTTGCGCGATGACAAGCGCCGCGATGAGGTCGACCGGCGCCTCCTCCCAGATGTTCACCGCGAGCGCCGCGACCACGAGAAAGACGCCGATGAGCCGCGCGGCCAGCGCACGCGACGCATCTCCGGGAGCCGCTCGAAACGGCTTGAGGAGAACCGCGAGCCATGCGCCGCAGAGGAGAACACCGACCAACCCGTACTGAAAGAGCCAGGAAACGTAGAGATTGTCGACGACCCCGGGCCTGACGGCGTCTCCGAGGAAGCGTTCGTAGACAGCCTGCGCTTTGGTCGAGGCAGGTGGAAGCCCCTCGACGTGGAGGTTCTCGATCTGCAGCGAAAGCAAGTAGGCGCGACCCGGGGCGGGGGCCGGCGTATAGCCCGCGTCGACGTAGACCCGGTCGCTTCCGGCAAGCGGAGGAACGTGAAGGGTGAAGGGGCGGTACTCCGTACCGACACGCGTCGCGTCCGTCGCGCGACCGTGCTGGCGGTGGAGGCGTACAGTCACGGGCCGGGGTTCGGGGTAGGCGCGCGCCTGTCCGACGATCGTCAGCGGCTCGGTGCGGCGACCCGCGTCGATCAGGATTCCGCCGGGGAACCCGATCTCGAACACCGGCGTGCCCCCGCGCGTGTACCTGAAGCGCCAGTCCTTCAAGCGGACACGCGACGTTCCGGACGCGACGTGGTAGTACGCGCCTCCGGCGGAGGCCGGCCCTGCCCCGAACGGGGTCAGCTCGTCGAGATATAGCCGCCACAACGCTAGCCGTCCTCGAGCCTGGGTCGAATGGAGAACGACACCGTCCCGGAGAGCGGCTCGAGCGGGATGCATGGTCGTCGACGCGACCACCACGACGAGCACCACGGCCGCCGCGGCAGCTCCGAGCACCAGCGGACGGCGCACGGCCCGGAGCGCCACGGCTGCCGCGGCAGCGGCGAGAGCGAGGAACGCCGTCCGGTCGAAGCTCCAGAAGATCCCGAGAAACACGGCGGCAGGCACCCAACAGGTTGCAAGCGCCAGGCTCCGTTCAACGCGTCCAGCGAGAAGCAAGCCGACCCAGACGAGCAGCGCTATCGCCAGGACGTACGAGAACGCGGCGGGAGAGACGAGCGCGCCAAAGGCTCGAACCGTATCGCCGGGTCCCTGTTTGACCCGATCCGGATCGGCCAGCCCGAGCTCGTGCAGCCCAGCGATACCGCGGCGGCGCTCCCAGGCGGCCATCGTCACCTGGCTGCCCACAACGACGCAAAGAGCAAAGAAGGTCCAGCGCCATACGCGCGCATCGGGCCGCAAGCGCGCGACGGCCCAACCGACGAAAACGGAGGCAAGCAGGACCTTCGCTCCCCAATACACCTCTCGCGCCGAAGACTCGAGGAGATACAGCGCGAACACCGCGGCGATCACGAGCGCTGTTCCAATCTCCACTCGCGTGGGTCGCTTCAGAAACAGGGTCCTGGCGACGAGGAGGGCCACGAACACCTCGTTCCAGTAGCTGGCGCGGCTCCCGACCAGGTCGATCCAGAAGCCGTTGAAGGTCCCCAGGACGATCGCCACGGCGATCCCGTGCCGAAGCGGGAGGAGCGCAGCCAGCGCACCGGTCGCGAGCACCACCCCGGCCAGCGCGGGCCTCGAGGCAGCTCCCTGCCGAGCGAGCAGGATCCCCAGTCCACCGAGCGCCAGAGCAGTCGACGGAAGGCCGATCGCTGCGACAACGGTCCCGCGCGACGCCGCGGCCCCCGAACCAAGACGCGCGCTAACGCTCATGCAAGAAGCTCGAGATAGGCCTCTACCGACCGCCGCAGGTCATACCGCTCTTCGCACCACCGACGAGCCTCGCTTCCGTGCTCGCGGCGTAGCGCGGGTCGGGACTGGTACCAGACCAGCGCCTCCGACAACGCTGCGACGTCGCCCGACTGCACAAGCCTTCCGGTTTCAGCGTCGCGAATGATCTCAGGCAGAGCGCCGTTTTCATAACTAACAACAGGAAGCCCACACGCCATTGCCTCGGCCGCGACCATCGAAAACGACTCTGTCACCGAGGTGATAGCGGCGACGTCGCATGAGTGCCAGAAGCAGGAGATCGGGTCGACCCAACCGTGAAACTGCACCTGTTGAGCAAGGCCGAGCGACTGCGCCTGCGCCTCGAGATTCGAACGTTCAGGGCCGTCCCCCGCGATGTGCAGCTCGATGCGGCCGTCGCGAGCGGATGCCACAGCCGTCAACAGGTGGTCGAGCTGTTTCACCCTCACGAGACGCCCTGCAGCCCCGACGCGAAGTACGCTTTCGCTTCCCGGCGAGCTCGCCGCGCGTGCGAGCGGTCTGAGCTCGGACAGGTCGACGCCGTTGTAGATTCGGACGACGCTTCGTGCGTGAGGGTACCGAAGCAGCTCCGCGACGACGAAGTCTGACACGCCGACCTCCACGTCGATCGCCCACGTCCCGCTAGCCCGGTCCAGCCAGCGAATAAGCCGGCGGCCGGCGGGGAGCCGTGGCGCTTCCAGCACCTGGCCATGCTCAGTGGCGACGATCCGCCCTTCGAAACCGCCGAGCCGCAGTGCGGCGGCCAGATAACCGCCCGCGATGAGCCACGCTGCAGAAGCACCCCCGCTCGAGGCAGCCTTTCCGAGACTGCGAGCGTGAAGGAGGACGTCGCGGCCGCGTCGCAGATCGAGCGATCGGAACGGAATCCGTTCGTTATGGAGCCATTCACCGAGCCGTCCAGAGGACGTTACGAAGATGACTTCTGCCTCGACCCCGAGGCGTCTCATCTCACGGGCCGCCTGGACTGCGAACCTCTCGGCTCCGCCGACGTCGCCGCTCCAGAGCACGATCGCTACGGCCGAAGCCGGGGTTGAGCTCATCGGGGGGCGGCAGCGGGTGCCGTGGACTCTCCTGCTCGGGTGACGAGGGCGCGTAAGGCGTCGATGTACTCCGCCGCGACGACGTCGGGGTCGAAGATCTTGATGCGCTCTCGATTGGCGGTTCCGAGGCGTTCGCGTAGCTCCGGATCATGGGCCAGCCGGCGCATGGCGCCCGTCAACCCCTCCACGTCGCGGACGGCGACGAAGAGCGCGTGCTCCAGCTCGACCAGATGGTCCGCGGCACCGCGGATGCGGGTCGTCACGATCGGCAGCCCGTGACTCATCGCCTCGGCGATGACGGTGGGGAACCCCTCACTCCACGACGGAAGCACAAAGACGTCGGCCGAGCCGTACGCCGAGGCCAGGTCGTCTCCGACGAGGTAATCCCGAAACGACACCGACTCTGTAAGCCCAAGCGTTGCGACCTCGCCCTCGAGCTGCGCCCGCGCCGGCCCCTCGCCGACGACCGTCAGCCGGCAGGGCGACTCCCGCCGGACGGAGGCAAATGCCTCGAGGAGCTCGATGACCCCCTTCTCGCGCATGAGCCTGCCGACGAAGAGGAACTCCACCGCGTGGCCTGCGCTGCGGGAAGGTTGCGCCACGCCCGCGGCCGGTACAAATGGGTTCCTCACCTCGTACAGGCGCAGCTCAGGGTCGAACTGACCCCACTTCTCGCGCTCCTCGCTCGAAAGGACCATCGCACCGTCGACCCGCCTGAGCAGGGCTCGTGTTAGTGCCTTGAACAAAGCTCCTCCGGGGCGGAGAAGCCGGTCGGGATCGCTCCCCTGGAACTGAAGGGCGATAGTCTCTACCTGCCGGCGGACCCCGATGACCAGCGAAACGTCTCGCGCCAGTGTCGCCCAATCGTGCGCAGTCGTGATCACGAGCACGTCGAACGTCCCCGAGCTCAACCGCCTGCGGACGCGCGCGATGTCGCGGCTGCGGCTGAACAGCTTCTCCCCCGTACGCTCCCGGTCGCGGTGGCGACCCCACGCCTCGAGTACCACGGAGCACCCCGCCCGCCGCAGGGCGTCGACCAAGAGCGGCGCCATCTTGCCAACAGACCCGCGAACGTGCGCGCGAGGGGACAGTATCAGGATGCGCATGTCAGTCGAGAAACTCGCGGCACTAGAGCTCGAACACGAGCAGCGACCACAGTGTCGCAGTGAGGTTGCGCCGTCCGACCCGATGCTTCTCGATCAGCCGTTCGATTCCGGCGGGATCGAGGGAAGCCCCGCTCACGCGCTTCCGGGGACAGCAGCACCTCGCGCACATAGCCCCAGAGGTCGCCGCGAAACCAACGCGAGGTCGGGACCGTGAAGCCGTGCTTGCGCTGTTCGAGGATCTGACGGGGGAGCGTGTCGCGCATGACATCCTGTAGCAGCCCCTTTTGCCGCCAGCGCGGGAAGCGCTGCGACACTGTAGTCGAAAGCGCAAGCTCGGCTGGCACGTGGTCGAGCAGGGGGACGCGAACCTCGAGCGAGTTCGCCATGCACATGCGGTCAACCTTCATGAGCATGTCGCCGGTAAGCGAGATCTTCAGCCCGGCGTGAACGAACGGATCGAGCGTGTGCCCGCCGTTCGAAGTCCCTGCAAGAGCCGCCTCGACCGGCTCGTACGCACTTGTCGGCCGGAGTTGCGCAAGAACCTCGCTACTCAGCGCTCGCTCGAGGTCAGGCTGCCCGACGAGGGTGATCTTGCTGAGATACGCCTCCTTCGGCGCAAGGGTCGTGTCTCGGACCACCTTCAACGCTCGAGTCAGCCGGTCGCTCATGGACCCCGAGACGCCTCGAACGCTTCGTGGGGCTCGACCCATGAGGCCCCGAACGGGGGCCGGCAGCGCCTGCGCATAGCGCGCCAGCTCCAGGCCGAGGAACGTGGTGTAGCCCATGAAGAGCTCGTCTCCGCCGTCGCCCGACGGCGCCGCCTTGACGTGCTCGCGGGCCAGCCTCGAGACGTGGTACGTCGGAAGCGCAGAAGAATCGGCAAAGGGCTCACCGAAATGCGAGACCAGCTTCGGCAGTCCCTCCACCGCATCCGGCTCCACCACGAACTCGTGGTGGTCGGTGCGGAACCGTTCCGCCACGAGCCGAGCGAGGTGCAGCTCGTCATGCTCGGGGTCGCCGAACCCGATCGAGAAGGTCTTGACCCGCTCCTCCGAGGCCTCGCTCATCAGCGCGACGACAGTGCTGGAGTCGATGCCGCCGCTGAGGAAAGCTCCGAGCGGCACGTCGCTGACGAGGTGCGACGAGACCGCCTCGGACAGGGTCTGCCGGAGACGCCGGTGCAGCGCGGCGGGCTCGAACCTTGCCCCCGTGCGCACGTCCGCCGGATCCCAGTACCTATCGCGGCGCAGTCCGCCCGCGCGCGTCCAGCGGACGACCGTCCCCGGAGCGAGCTTGCTGACGTTCCGGAAGATCGTCCGCGGCGGCGGGATGTACCCGAGCGCGAAGTACTGACCCAGCGCCTCCCAGTCGAGATCGCTCGGCACCCCGTCGGCGCAAAGAAGCGAGGCCAGCTCGGAAGCGAAGATCAGTCGCCCGCCGACAGCGGCGAAATAGAGCGGTTTGATCCCCAGGCGATCGACGGCGAGGGTCAGCTGGGCACGATCCTCGTCCCAGAGGGCCAAGGCGAACATTCCGCGGAGACTCGAGAGGAAGCCTTCCGGATCGTCCTCGTAGGCGTGCACGAGCACCTCCGCGTCGCACGACGCGAAACGGTGCCGGGAACGAAGCTCCGCGCGTAGCTCGCGGTAGTTGTAGACCTCGCCGTTGTAGACGAGCTGGACGGTGCCGGCCTCGTTCTGCATCGGCTGGGCGCCACCCGCGAGATCGATGATGCTCAATCGCCGCATCCCGAGCGCCACATCGGGCGATTCGAAAAACCCGTCGTCGTCGGGGCCTCGATGGCGGATCGCCTCCGTCATCCGGCGCAACTCCGCGCCGTCGAGCCGAGCGCCCTCCTCGATGGCGGCGAGACCGGCGATGCCGCACATCGGGCTACACCGCGAGCGCCCGGCGACTCGCGTTCCCGTCGAGGAACGCTTCGTGCCAGAGCTCGAGAGTCAGGAGCTGCCAGATCTGCAACGCCGTGTCGCGGCGTCCCGAGCGAAAGTCGTACAGGAGCTTTGCGACCGCCCGCGGATCGAAGAGCCCGCGCCGTTTGATCGAAGCAGGGGAGAGAAGATCGTCGACCATCGGCCGAAGCTCGTGCGCGAGCCAGCCGCGGACGGGAGCGCTGAAACCCACCTTCGGCCGAGCCAGGATCTCGGGCGGGACGATCCCCTCGACCGCTCGCTTGAAGAGCACCTTCGTCTGCAGCCCCGTCATCTTCGCCTCGGGCGGGGTTCTCCGCATCACATCGACCACCAACTCGTCGATCAGGGGAACGCGCACCTCGATCGAGTGCGCCATGCTCATCTTGTCCATGTAGGTCAGGTTCAGAGCAGGCAGGAACGTCTTCGCGTCGAGATACATCGCCTGATGGAGCCAGTGCTCGCCCGCCTGCGACGCGAGGTGCTCCCTGTGCCGCGCGCCGGCGTCGGACGCGCCGACAGCCGCGGCGAACTCGGGTGCGTAGAGGCCGGCGCGAGCCTGGTCGTCGAAGTACGTCAGGAACGACAGATAGTCGTCCGGAAACGGGCTCTGTGCCTGCGCGAGCAGCTTCTGCGCGTTTCGGCCGAGCGTCGAGAGCCTTCCCGCCCCTGCGCCGGGAAGCCGGAAGGCGGCCGAGCGGAGCGCGCGTTGCAAAGGCCTCGGGAGCCGGCGAAGTCTTCGAGCCAGCTCCGCGGCTCGGTAGCGCGGATACCCGCCGAAGATCTCGTCGCCGCCCATCCCGGAAAGGAGGACCGTGAAATCGGCGCTCGCTGCGCGACTGATGTGGTAAGCGGAGAGGGCCGCCGGGTCGGCAATCGGCTCGTCCAAGTGCCAGACGACCTTCGGCAGCACGTCGGCCAAGGCAGGCTCGAGAACCCATTCGCGATAATCGATGTGCTGACGGGCGGCATACCGCCGCGCGAATTCGAGATCGTCGCCGAGCACGTCATGCGCCAGGTCGCGCTGCGAGAAGCCGATCGTGAAGCACGTGGTGACGTCGGGCGATCGCCGCCGGCGCATCAGTTCCACGATCGCCGTCGAATCGACGCCGCCCGAGAAGAACGCCCCGACGGGGACGTCCGCCACGAGCTGCCGTGAGACCGCCGACTCGAGCGCGGCGCGAAGCTCCTCGACCCGGTCGCCGTCACCTTCCATGGGCTCGTACTCGAGGTCCCAGTACTGCCGCAGCCTGCGGTTGCCCTGGGCATCGACGGCGAGCATGTGGCCCGGCTCGAGCTTCTCGATGCCCGCGAACGCCGTCTGCGGATCCGGCACCCAGAGCCAGCGCAAGAACGCGTCCACACCGGCGGGATCGAGCGACGCCGGAGCTCCGCCTGCCAGCAGCGCCTTGATCTCGGAGGCGGCCACGACCGCGCCGTCGGATCGGGTCGCGAAGTACAGGGGTTTGACGCCGAGCCGGTCGCGGGCGAGGACCGTCACATCGGCCTCGCGGTCGTGGAGGATGAAGGCGAACATGCCGCGGATCCGCTCCAGCACCTGCTCGCCCCATTCCTCCCACCCGTGGACGAGAACCTCGCTGTCGCTCTGAGATCGGAAGCGGTGACCGAGGCCTTCCAGCTCGACGCGCAGCTCGCGGAAGTTGAAGATCTCCCCGTTGATGACCAACCAGACCCGCCCGTCCTCGTTCGTCATCGGCTGAAACCCCGCGGGGCTCAGATCGATGATCGCGAGCCGCGCATGGGCGAGGACGACTCGCCCGCTGCCGGGCCGCTCGCTCCTGTCCTTCGCCACGGCGACGGAAACCGCGGGGTCGGCGGGGATCACTGCGACGCCCAGGCCGTCCGGGCCGCGGTGGCGGATGGACTCGATCATCGCCCAGCCGTCGTCGGAGCCGGCGGTGGTGCGCGAGACGACGGCGGCGATACCGCACATCAGCGGCGAGCTCCGAGCACGCGACGCTTGAACAGCTCTTGCGCCAGCAGCGCGGCGAACCGCGTGTTCGTGTAGAGGTAACGCCGCCACATCCGACGCGGCTCCTGGAGCAGCCGGAACAGCCACTCGAGACCTGCCCGTTGCATCCAGGCGGGAGCCCGCCGCGTCTCTCCGGCCACGACGTCGATCGCGCCGCCGACCCCCATCACGAAACGAACGCCGGTCGCCGCCCCGTGCTTCGCAAGCCAGTACTCCTTGCGTGGGGAGCTCATCGCCACGAGCAGGATGTCCGCGTCGGCCTCCCGGATCTGGCGAGCCACTTCCTCACTCTCAGCGTCGGCGAAGTAGCCGTCTCGATACCCGGCGATCCGTAGCCGGGGATGGTGGCGCCGGAGCTCCGAGATCGCCCGCTCGAGCACCGAACGGCGCGCACCGAGGACGTAGACGCCGTACCCCTTCTCTTCGGCCAGGCCGAGGAGTCGATGCATCAGATCGATACCAGCAACGCGGGCCGGCAGCGGATCTCCGAGCAGGCGCGATGCCCAGACGACGGATTGGCCGTCCGCACTGACGATCGCGCAGGACTTGATGATCGAGCGAAGCTCTGCATCGCCCTGGTACGCGACCAGCTTCGCCGCGTTGACGGCCACGTGCTGCGCACCACGGGCATCGCGCATCATCTGCTCGCAGCGCTCGACCGTCTGCTCCATATCGAGACGATCGATCTCGCAGCCGAGGATCCTCGCCCTGTCCGCCGCTGCGGTTGCCATCAGCGAGTCAAGTATGCAGAGAGGGCCAGCATCATGTGCCCGTCGCTCCAGCGGACGTAGGGTGTGGAGTTGCGGTAGAAGCGCCCGCGCTGGAAGGCGAACCGCCCGTCCCGCCGCTGGAGATTCGCCAGCGTCCAGGCCAGGATTGAGTCGGCGACGGCGCCGGCCCGAGGATGCAGATCGGCGAGCCGCGTCAGAACGTCGATCCCGGTCGCCGCGGCGTGCGTATCGACCGGGTGGCGGTGGTCGAGGGTCGCCCGCGGCGCGCCGTCAGGATCGACCAGCCGGTCGAGATAGACCCCCAGCCCGGTCTCCACCGCGGATCTCGCCGGCTGCTCGCCGCACGGCCGCGCCCACGAAGCCAGTGCGTCCAGTACGTACGCCGTGTGGAACCCGTCGACCCAGCTGAGCGCCGGGTGCTCTCCATACGGCCAGGTCCCGTCCGCCCGCTGGCGCCGCCGGGTGAACTCGAAGGCGGCGTGGGCCGCACTCGCTGCTCGAGGGTCCGCCGGCGAGGCACGCAAGCAGAGGGCGGCCACGAGCACGCTCGCGTTATGGATCGGCGTCGAACCGCCTTCGTAATAGGCGAAATACCGCTCCGACCCGGCCTCGCGCTGCAGAGCGGCCAACGCAAAGTCGACGGCGCGCCGAGCTTCCGCCGCGAGGTGTGCGCCCTCCCCGAGAGCCGCGACATCCATCAGCGCCTGACCCACGAACGCCGTCGCAACGGCATTTGGACGTCCACGCCGATACGACCCCCAGCGGGTCTCGACGTCGAAGTCGTAGCCCCAGCCTGCACCGGACCCGACGTCGATGCTCCGGCGGAGCAGCTCCTCGGCGAGCGAACGTGCTCGCGCGACATACCAGGCGCGATCATCCTGCCCCTCGGCCATCCGGGCAAAGGCGGAGGCGAAGAGCGCGAGCGCCTTGGTGTGCCGCTGCTTCGGAACGGCGAGGAGGCGACGCACGTTCACCGGGGACCGCTTCAGGCTCTGGATCGCGGCAATTCGCAAGAAACGTCCTCGCGCCAGGGCGGCTACGAGCGGTGAGGACAGGGCGTCGTAGGGATCCCACCCGCAATACGCCTCTGCGTCCACCGCGTGGGCGAGCCTTTCCGCTGCGGCGCGCGCCGCCTCGACCTGCTTCACCCGTTCGCCCGGCCGGCCTCGGCAGCGTAAGCCGCAGCCAGCACCGAGGCGATCCGCTCACCGGCACGGCCGTCCCAGAGCGGGATCATGCAGGGGGTGCGATCACCGGAGAGCTCGATCTCGCCGATTCGCGAGAGATCCTCGCCGAGGAGGACGTTCGTACCGTGCGTGACCGTAACCGGGCGTTCGGTCGACCGTCGGAGCGTGTAGCACCGAACTCCGAGAACCGAGGCCTCCTCCTGGATCCCACCCGAGTCGGTGAGGATCGCACCGGCGCCACCCTGGAGTGAAAGGAAATCGAGGTAGCCGAGCGGCTGGAGGCAGCGAACGCCGGTCTCGAGAAGCTTGTGGAGAGCTCCAGAAGACTCCAGGCGCGCGCGTGTTCTGGGATGGATCGCGAACACGACGGGTGCGCGGGCCGCGAATCCGGCGAGCGCGCGAGCAAGCGCATCGAGCCGGTCCGGATCGTCGACATTGACGGGTCGGTGGAGCGTCACGAGGAGGTAGCCGTGCTCGGATACGTCGTGGGCCTTCCAGGCGACGCGTGCGCGTGCGGCCGGTGCAAGCCGTCGAAGGGTGTCGATCATCGTGTTGCCGACGAAGTGCACGCGGGCGGCTTCGATCCCTTCCTGCTCGAGATTGGCCAGAGCCTCGGGGCTGTGGGTGAAGAGAAACTGAGACATGCGGTCGGTGAGGATGCGGTTGATCTCCTCCGGCATCGTCCAGTCGAAGGAGCGGAGCCCAGCCTCGACATGGGCGAGGGGGATTCCGAGCTTGGCGGCGGCCAGGGCGCAGCCCAACGTCGAGTTCACATCCCCGCTCACGATCACGAGGTCCGGCGCCTCCTCGATCAGCGCATGCTCGAAGGCAATCAGGACTCGTCCTGTCTGCTCGGCGTGCGTTCCGGAGCCGACCCCGAGGAAGCGGTCCGGTGCCGGGAAGCCCAGATCGTTCTGGATCTCCGTCGAGAGCTGGGGATCGTAGTGCTGACCCGTATGGACGATCGAGCGCGAGAACCCGGGCCGCTCGTCGAGCGCCTTGATGACGGGAGCCATCTTGACGAAATTGGGCCGTGCTCCGACGGCATGGACGACCTTGGTCACGAAGCCGCCACCGGGAGCCCTGTTCGCAACGATTCGACGACGGCGAGCGTCGCGCGGGTCGAGGCCAGATAGGTACCGGCGTCAGGGAACTCGGCGTGCCCCTGCATTGCCGCGACGAACCGGCGAAGCTGCGCCCGGTGGCCCTTGTCCTGGGCTCCCTTGTGAACTGTTCGAGTCCCCCGGTAGAGCTCGAGCCTGCGAAAGTCATCGAGTACGGCCGATAGTCCTCCGCCGAGTGCCTCGATCCGCTCCTTGGGGAGCTTCGGATCGCCTCCGCCGGAATACACCAGCGACCCCACCAGGGAATTCTGGAATCTCAGCGTTGTCGCGACGGTATCGCTGAGCGCCACCTCACGGCCCGCCTGAGGCACACAGGCGGCATACACGCTCGCAACCGGTGCCCGAGCCAGGTGCGAAAGGAGATCGACGAAATGACAGGCCTCGCCGAGAATCCGCCCGCCGCCCTCCTCCGGATCGCCGAGCCAATGGTCCGCGGCCAGAGGGCCTGCGTTGATCCGGTAGGTCAGAGCGACGTCGGTCATGCCTTCGAGCGCCGCGCCAAGTCGCTCGGTCAGAGGGGCAAATCGCCGGTTGAAGCCGACCATCAAGGACCCGCCGGCGGCAAGAGCCGCTTCGACCTCGTCGAGCTGGGTCGCCGTCAACGCCAGGGGCTTCTCGATGAAAGCCGCCTTGCCCGACTCGAGGATCGCAACTGCAAGGGCCGCGTGGTCGGCGTGGCGGGTCGCGACCACGACCGCGTTCAGGGTGTCATCGGCGATGACCGCCTCGATCGAGTCCGCCACGTTCTCGAAACCCATCTTTTCCGCAAGGTCGGCCGCGGAGAGGCCGCCGGCGCTGTGGACGACCGCCAGCTCGGCTCCCGCCTCCTTCAGGGCCGGCACCAGCGTCGAGCGCGCGAACGATCCGGCCCCGATCAGTCCGACCCGTGCTCCTGTCGGGCCTGAACGGCGCGCCGGCGCGAATACGGGGCGTCGCGGGAGGGTCTCCGGGTACTCGAGCAGCACGCCGAACGGCCGCTCGCCCTCGACCGGGTGCTCCAGAAGCGCGAACGCCTCCTCGGCCCGCTCGACCGGCAGCCTGTGCGTCGTCAGCTCGGAAGGGCAGATCGCACCGGAGGCAATCAGATCGATGAACGCCTGCAGGTTCCGCTGCTCGGTCCAGCGCACGTAGCCCGCGGGGAGATCCCGCCCATGCTCTTCGTAGTCGCGGTCGTAGCGTCCCGGCCCGTAGGACCGCGACAGGCGGAGCTCGAGCTCCTTCTCGTAGAACACTCGCCGATCGGCCGTCAGCGGAACATCGCCGACGAGAATCACGCGTCCACGGTCGCGGGCGAGCGTCGCCGAGAGCTCGATCGGATCGGCCGAATCGACTGCGGCACACACGATCACCGCGTCCAGGCCGAGGTCGTGCGAAAGGTGGAGAGCAGCCTGTTCGAGCGCCGGATCCTGGCGTTCGTGAGCGACCACGCCTCCGCTTCGCGCCAGAGCGACCGCTTCAGAATCGACGTCGACTCCAAACGGGATACAGCCCGCTGCCTTCAGAATCCGGACGGCGATCTGGCCGACGAGGCCAAGGCCGACCACGCCCACCGACTCCCCCACCCTCGCATCGGACTGACGGACGGCATGGAGGGCGATCGCCCCGACCGTGGCGTACGCGGCATCGTCGAGCGAGACCCCCTTCGGCACGCGCGCCACGAGGTTCTTGGGTATCGCTACGACCTCGGCATGGTTCGCCCAGCCTGCTCCCGCGCAAGCAACCGCATCGCCGGGCGCAAGGCTCTCGACCCCCGCTCCAACCGTCCGCACGATGCCGGCGGACGAATAGCCGAGCGGCGCCAACCGATCGAGCCGGTCGCGCGACAGTGCCAGAGCCGAGCGCACTCCCTCGACGCGAGCGCGGTCGACCACCTTCCTGGCGAGATCGGGCCGTGCGCGCGCCTTGCCGAGCAGCGTTTTGCGTCCGAAGTCGAGCTTCGTCCGCTCCGTGCCCGCGCTGATCAACGAATAGCGATTGTCGACCACGACCCACTCGGGCCGAGCCGAGGGTTCGGGCACCTCGATCGTCTCGATCCTGCCGTCCCGCGGTCGCTGGGTCACCTGGCGCACGGACTACCCGGCAAGGCTCGGCCGGGGCGGGGACACCATCGATCGGGCCTCCTCTCGGGCGGGAAGCCTGTCCTCTGCCACCTGGTCCAGCTCGACCAGGCGGATCGACGCAGCGATCACGGTCGCCGCTACGAGCAAGCCTTCCAGCGAAAAGAGCGTGGCCAGCGTCAACGACCCGGCCGCGACACCGACGAGCCAGACGGCGGCGCCATAGCGGGCCCAGGAGTCGCGCTCCTGCTCCTCACCGCGCCTAGACAGCAACAATCTCAGGGTTCCGAGCAGCGGGACGTAGAGCAGCAGCGTGCCGATCACCCCCATCGTCATTACGCCGTTCATCAGACCGACGTCGCCGTTTCGAATCGAGCCGTTCGGCAGCTCGCGTACGGGCTTTACCGCCGGGTGCCAGAAGCCCAGCCCGATCGGCCAATGCTTGCCCAGAACGTGCCACATATCGTGATACAGCCGGTAGCGATAACCGAAATTGCCCGTCTTGTTTCTCACCTCGTCGAGGCCGAGGTGGATCCTCGATCCGACGAGACCGGACACGCCTTTCGGCACGACGCTGACCCCGATGACCATGCTCGGGACCAGGATCAGCACGAGCACCGCGATCGAAACGGCGGCCGCCTGACGGAAGCGGACGAAGCGGGGGCCCCCGCCGAAGAACCACAACGCACTGACGAGCAGGATGCCGAGCGTGATTCCCACATAGATGGCACGCGTGAGCGAGAGCACCGTTGCAGTGCCGCAGACGAAGGCAAGACCGAGGCCGGCTAGGCGGACGTTGGGTTTCCGGCCGAGCGCCGCCAGTCCCAGGCCCAGGGCAAATGTGACCAGCACGATCTCGGCGACGGGAGAATAGAAGCGGTTCACTCCCTCGTACTTCGTGACCAGCGTCGAATGAATCGCCCAGGAAGCGTTGAGGTGAAACAGCTGGTTGGAAATCTGGCCGATTGCGAAGATCACCGCCCCTGCGTACAGCGTTCCCAGCATGATCAAGATCTCGCGCCGCGTCTGGAGGGTCCGGACCAGAAGCGGCAGCGCAATCGCGAAGTAGAGAAAGTCTCGGGCGAAGAGCGCGCCCTGGAGCAGCGGGACGGCATCGAAAAGATAGGTCCGAAAGAGAGTGAAGAGCCACCATCCAGCGAGCGCGACACTCCACCACCGGATCCAGTTCGGCAGTCGGTAACTGGGCGTAGCGGAGGCCGAAAAGTACCAGTGCGCCAGCGCTGCGAAGAGCGCGAGGATGAAGATGTCGGACGGCCGGAATTTTCCGTGAGCGACGTAGTCGTTGAAGTTCACGCCGGGGATGCCGTTGACCGCCGCGACAATCAGGAGCCCGACGAGAAGCCCGCGGCTGACCGACGCGATCGCGGCGATTGTGAAGAGCCCGGCCAGCAGGACCAGCAGAATCACTCCGTAGTGCGACGCAGCGGCGAGGCCCGCGGTCGCCGATGCACCGAGCACCAGGATCGGACCGAGCCGCTCCGTGTGCTGGCGTAGCGCCGTCCCCGGTGCAGTCCGGCCGTTCATCTCTCGCGCATAGTCTGTCGCGTGGGTCTCAATCAGCTCGGCCGCGGAAAACGACCGGGATGGTGCGGAGTAGGAGGCGGACGTCCTCGGAGAGAGACCAGGTCGTGACGTAAAGGTAGTCGAGGCGCACCATGTCTTCGAACGGTATCGAGCTGGCGCCGAGCACCTGCCAGAGGCCTGTCATGCCAGGCTTGAGGTCGAGACGCTTGCGGGCCCACTGCTGCACGTGCTGGTCCTCGTCCAGGATCAACGGCCGCGGTCCGACCAGGCTCATCTCGCCCTTGAGAACGTTGATCAGCTGGGGTAGCTCGTCGAGGTTGTAGCGGCGCAGGAAACGCCCGAGCTGCGTGACGCGCGGATCGTCCTCGATCTTGAACATGCGAGGGTCGAGGTGCTTGTTCAGGTGGGCGAAGTCGAGCTTCCGGTCGTCCGCATCGGCCGACATCGTGCGGAACTTGAGGACTCGAAAGACCGTCTCTCCTGCGCCCCGTCGGACCTGGCTGAAGATGGCCGGACCCCGGGAGTCGAGCCTGACTGCGAGCGCGATCCCTAGCAGGACGGGGGCGAAGAGCACGAGCCCGAGCAGAGAAACGCAGATATCCATCGTCCGCTTCAAGAGGTGGGACGACGACGACAGCCGGAACGGAGCGAGGCCCAGCAAGGGAAGGCCCTCGACCGAGTGAATGCCGATCCCCGCTCCGACCAGCTCGTAGAGCTGCGGGACGACGTCGATCTGGACGTTCTCGTCCGAGAGCGAATAGATCAACCCCAGCGTCTCGGACGTGCTCGTCTGTGGGAACGCGACGATCACCCGTTCGACCTCGAGTTCCTGGATCAGCGAGGTCAGAGAGTCCGGAGAACCGAGAACCGGTAGGCCGCCGACCGTCTGCTCGTCGCCCGTGTCGCGGTCGACGAACCCGAGCAGGTTGAGGCCGTACTCGGGGTGTTGAAGGATCTTGCGCGCGAAGAGCTGGCCGACCGTGCCGGCCCCGATCACGATCGTGTTCTGGACGTAGTTCGGCGTTCGCCTGCAGTAGGCGCGCACGCTCGCTCGTGCTGAGGCGACGAGCACGAGGGCGAAGAACCAGAACGTGACCAGCTTCGGAAGATCCGGAGTTGCGACGCCGGTCACCCAGGCGCCGGCGGCGAGGAGCCAGGCGCCGAGGGTGATCATGTGGAGGAACGTGATCACCTCGTCCCCCGTCGAGTGATCCGTGCGCTCCTCGTCCTTGTCATAGAGGCCGTACAGCTTGGCCGCGACGACCCACAGCGGCATGGTGCAGATAAAGAGCAGGACCTCGGTGTGCGTGGCGAAGGTGCCCCGATGTCCTTGCCAGGGCACCCAGATCAGCTCCGCGGCGATGAAGGCGGCCAGAAGACCGACGACATCGGCCAGCAGAAGCAGCCGGCGAATGAGCCAGCCCCGCCGCCAGCGACTCTTCGAGCGCGCTGGGACACCGAACGAGCGCTCGAGCGCCTCGAGAACGTCCGTCGCGTCAGGCAACTGCCACTACCCTCACTTCGCGCCCTACCTTTCGCTTCGGGGCGCCTTGGCCGCTACGAGGCAACCGCTCGCTTCGGTTCCGTCGCCGCAGATCGTGCGCTCGGCCGGTACCCGTACCCGTACCCATACCCGTACGTCTCTTCCAGGTGTGTACCGGTCAGGACAAACCCGAGCTTCTCCGCCGGGCAGCTCTCGAGAACCCGGCGAAGCTCGTTGAGCATGGGCCGCCGCGCCTGCGTCGTGTTGGAGACGACCATGATTCCGTCGACCTTTCCGCTCAGGGTGATTGCGTCACCGACCCGCAAGAGCGGTGGCGAGTCGACCAGAATGATGTCGGCCATGTGGCGGAGCTGCTCGAAGATCTCGGTCAGCATGCGGCTGCCGACGAACTCCCCCCCCACATCGGGCGGGAGCGGGCCGCATGGAAGCAGTTCGAGCAGCCCCTGTGCGTCATGTCTACCGTCGTCGGTCAGCCCGACCGCGACCGAGCGGCTGCTGGGATCGGAGACCGCAATCGGGACGAGCGCATCCTGGAGCGGAAGCTGCCCGATCGCCACCTGAGTCAGACCCGGGCGCTTGCCCAAACCAAACAGCTTGTCGAGGTACGGACGGCGGAGATCGAGGTCGACTGCAATCACGCGCCGGCCGGCCCTTGCATAGGCGACGGCCAGGTTCGCGACCGTCGTCGTCTTGCCCTCCGCTTCCAAGCCGCTCGTGACCATGAGGATCTGCGCTCGGCGTTCGAGATTGACGAAATCGAGGTTGGTGCGGAGCACGCGAAAAGCCTCTGCGTGGACATTTTCGGGCTCGTCCAACATCGCGAGCTTGTGCTCGTTCCGGAGTCGCGCGGGAGGCTCGGGCAACCGAGCGAGGAGAGGAAGGCCGAGCCGCTCGGCCATCTCTTCCGCCGTGCGGACCCGCGTGTCCAGCGCGTCTCGCAGGAACGCAAGAGCAAGCCCGGCAACCAGACCGAGAAAGAACCCGAGAATCGCCGTTCGGACAGGCCGGGGCTGCACCTGGGTCGCCCCGAGCGCCGGACGGGTGAGGACGGGCGGCTGGAGGAGGGCCTCGAGCGCCTGAAGTGTCTGCGCTTTCTGCACCAGCGTCAGGTACAGGGCCGAATGCGTGTCCCCGATCGCCTCGAGCTGCTTGATCTGGGTTGCCACCTGAGCCTCGAGGCGCTTGAGCTGTTGTGTATCGAGATTGTGCCGGAACCTGATGAAGGCGTTCGCGTAGGCGGAGGCGAGCTTGGCCGCCATGCCCGGCACGGGATCGATGACGCTCACCTGGAGGAGGTCGGCATCCGTCTTGGGCGACACGGACGAATTGGCGAGCAGGTCCCCGGGCGTGCGGTCGTCGACGTGTGCAGCCTTCAACGCGGCGGCCGCGACGGACGGGACACGGGCAAGGTCAGCAGAGGTATTTCCCAACCGGATCGGGTCGACGTACGGCGAGTAGACGCCTGCAACGGCAGCGCCCACGTCCTTCGTGTTGAGCCAGACCTCGGCGGTCGCCTGGTAGCGGTGGCTCTGATGCAGCGAGTACACGATCGCCACCAGCGGTGCGAGCACGAGCGCCTGGAGCACGATCCACTTCCGCTGACGGAGGACGTGGAGATAGTGCTGAAGGCTCGACGTGTCTGGAGCGTTGCTACGCACGGTGGTGCGGGTCCCCCTTATGGGACGACGGAATGGCAGGACGGCGGATTGGCTCCAACGGTATCAAGCGTTCAGTTCGCCCTACGGTCCAGACTCCTTACCCTCGCCGTGCGTAATTCCTCCGCCGGATTGACTCGAAACCCGCGGAGGATGGGTCTGCGGGTGGGCAACTGACTGGTCCAGCGTGTCCGACAGAGCCGTCTAGTATGGTCGGAGGCCGGCAGGAGTCGGCCCTCCCGCCCCCGAACGGTTTTCTGTTGCCACAGTCTCGCCCCGAAAGAATCGCCTTCGCTCTCGGCCTGGCCGTCATAGTCGCGTTCGCCGTGGCGCTGATCCCCGCGTACACGCATTACCGCTCTTCGTCGTCGCCGAGCGACTCCTCGGGCAATTTCGGCACCTCGGTGCCGAACGAGAAGACGGTGTACCGGCCCAAGCCCGCGAAGACGAAGCCGGCCGCGCCGGTCGTTCAGCCGCAACAGACCCGCGTCAAGACTTCCACCGGTACGCAGGCACATGCACACGCGAAGACGAAGCCGAAGCCGGCCGCACCGGCACCCGCATCCAGACAAGCCAAGGTAGCGCTGTCGGCAACGCGCGGCGACTGCTGGGTCGAGGCCCGTAAGGCCTCGGCAACCGGCAAGGTCATCTACGTCGGGACGCTGACGAAGGGCAAGTCGGTGACGCTGAACGGGTCGCACCTCTGGATCCGCTTCGGTGCTCCACAGAACATCGACGTGGTGATCAACGGCAAACCGGCGACGATCCCGGGTGGCTCGCAGAACTACGTCGTCACGCCCAAGGGCGTCAAAGCGACGGCCTAGCGTTGCGCACCAGGTAGAGGAACCCGCCCGCGATCGCAACCTCGCTAGCGAGCCGGAAGGTTGCGAGCCACGTCAGCGACCCGGTCTGCCAGCCGGCCAGCGCTCCCCCGACCAGGATCGCGGCCGCAACGACGACGACGGGTATCCGCGCCGCCTGGCGGCCGGTCCGGACGAGATCGACGCCGAGCAGGTAGCCGTAGAACCGGATCGGGATCAGGATCGCGAGCAGGGCGATCGGCCACGTCAGGTGATGCAGCGTCCGTGACAAGACGAGCTCGAGGAGAGGCTGAGCGACGACGGCGAAGACGGCCGCGCACGCGATCCCGATCGCCATGCCGGCAGCTCGCCAGAGCCGCTGCCTCGACTCGTCGAGGGCGTACATCGCCAGTGCCAGCCCTTCGGCGACGAGAAAGGCGCTGTAGCACGCGCGGAGCAGCGGGGCGTAGACACCCAGAAGTGCGAAGGTGCTCAGGAAGCCGAGTAGGACGACGTCCGCCTGACCCTCGACGACGATCGCCGCGCTCGCGGCCAGAAACCAGAGCTGCGAGCGGAGCGCCCCTTCCACCCGGCGCGCCTCGCTCTGCGGGCGCCGGCGAAGGATCGCTGCTCTCGCGAGCGTGCCTGCGCCGCGCGCGACCGTCAGGGCAGCAAGTGCCGAGGCGACCGGTGACATGAGCGGAAAGAACGCAAACGCGAGCGCGACGACGAGCCCCGACTCCGCGATCGAGATGCCGCCTTCGGCGGCGAGCGCGCCGGTCCCGTTCAGGGCGCCCCCGTAGCCGAACGAGATCGCCAGCAGCGCCGGCAGCGCAAGCCCGACGAGAAAGACGGTCTCGTGCGACCCGAGCCCGATCGCCCAGAGCAGTCCGTAGAGCGCGCTCCCGGTCACCGCAGCCCCCCACCGCAGCGTTCGGGTCGCGCGAAGAGGGGGAAAGCGCTCGCCGAAGTACTTCAGCGGCAGCGAGAGCGACGTCATCGTGCCGACCTCGGCGAGATTGCCGCAGAGGAATGTCGTCGCCGAGGCCAGCGCCAGTCGCCCGACGTCGTCCAGGGTTCCGCGCCTGGCGACGAGAAGGAGCAGGACGAGCTGGACGAGTGAAGGCGCGAGCTTGGAGACCACGCCTCCGGCGACGACCGCCGTGGAGCCGGTCGCTCTATGCGAGCGCGGCACGGTACGCCTCGACGTACGCAGCGGCCGCGCGCCGCCAGCCGAAGGCCGCGACGTGCTCGAGCCCGCGCGCGACGAGGCGCGCGCGCTCCTCCTCGTCCGTCGCGAGGCGGAGCAACGCCTGGGCCCAGCCGCGCTCGTCGGCGGGCTCGACCCGCAGGGCTGCCTCCCCCACGCTCTCGTCGAGCGAGGTGCCGCGCGCACTGATCACCGGTACCCCCCGCGCCATTGCCTCGAGTGGGGGAAGACCGAAGCCTTCCCCGAGCGAGGGCACCGCCAGGAAGCGAGCCCCGCAGTACAGCCGCTCGAGCTCGGGCTCGGGGACCCAGCCGAGCAGCTCCACCCCCGGCTCGGCCTCGAGCTCGGCCACGATCGGCCCGGCCGCATAGCCGGGCGCGCCGACGATCTTCCAGCACAGCTCCAGCCCTTCCGCCCGGGCGGCACGGAACGCCCGCAGCAGTCCGAGATGGTTCTTGCGCGGCTCGATCGTGGACACGGTCAGGAAATAACCGCCCGGGGCAGGCTCGACGGCCGAACGGGGCGGCCAGATCCCGGGATAAATCACGCGAATGCGGCTCTCCGGAAACGAGGGGAATCGCGCGAGAAAGCGGTCGCGCGTGTACTCGGAGCCGGCGACGACCACCGCCGGCCGCTTACGCACAGCCGCGCCGAGCATCAGACGCTTGTAGCGACCGACGGCCGGTGGGAACCAGTCGGGGCGATCGACGTAGAGGACGTCGTAGACGGTGAGGAGAAACGGCGTTCGGCTGGCAAGCAGCGGGCGGTGATCCGGGAGATGCACGAGATCGACCTTCCTCGCCGCCCGAGCCACGGTGAATTGCTCGTGGAGAAGTCGGCTCAGCCGCCGGGCCGGCCGGTGCCGGCCGCCGTCGGATTGTGCTCCGCCGAGGACGACGAGCTCGTCACCCTCCGGGAGCGCCTCGGGAATGAATGCGCGGAGGCCGCGAATCGAGGAGCCGTGCCCACCGCTCCCGGCCTGGTGCGCGGGCAGGAGGATCCGCATGGGCGTTAGCCTACGAACCTGCTTGGTGCGCTACTTGCGCGCATCGATGGTCGCGACCTCGTACTTGTCGATCTCCTGATCGTGGGCGACCAGCGTCAGGCCCTCGAGCGTCGCCTGCGCGACGAGCATCCGGTCGAAAGGGTCGCTGTGATGCCTGGGTAGCTCGGCCGAGGCGATGCCGTGCTCGACCGTGATCGGAAGGTCGTCGAATCCATTGGTCGTGATCCACTCGGCGATGTCTCCGGGCGCATCTAGCTTGCCGGCCGCCCGTTTTACCGCGATCTCCCAGGCGCTGGCGGCGCTGATGAGCACCCCATTCCCGCCGTCTGTGATCGCCGCCCGGGCCTTCGGCCCGAGGCTCGAGTCGTCGTTCATCCACCAGAGGAACGCGTGCGTATCGAGCAGCAATTCCACTACCAGTCGAATGCCTTGTCGAAGCCGGCTGGAACCTCGTCGAACCCCGCCTTGATCGTGATCTTGCCGGCGAGGAGCCCAGGCTTCCGGTCGGGAGCGGTCGGCCTGTAGCCGACGATCTTCGCCACGGGCTTGCCGCCGTTCTCGACCACGATCTCCTGCCCCGCCACGGCTTGCTTGACGAGCTTCGAGAAGTGCGTCTTCGCCTCGTGGATCCCAACGACGACACGTCTCATCCGTACGCCTCCGTAGTAGACTAACTTAGTCCACTACGCTAGCACACCGTTCGGTTGCTAGGAGCCGAAGGGAACGAAGAACTGGTCGGGCGGTACCTGGAGCGAGAAGGGAAGCGACGTGTCGCCACGGTCGAGCAGCCGCGCGCGAAGCGGCCCGCCGTCCGACGTGGTGTAGATCTGCGAGAAGATCCCGAACTGGTCCGTACTCAGAGTGCCGAGCTCTCTCCACGCGCCTCCCGACGACTGTTCGATCGCCACACGTTCCGGCCGCCCCGCCGGGGCTCGACCCCAGACGAAGACCTTGTTGTTGTCTTGGAAGGCAACGAAGGGAAACCGGAAGGCGTAGAGTGTCCGCTTCGGCTTCCAGCTCTCGAAGTAGAGACCCGACTGGTAGAAGCTCGTGCGCAGCGGCTCGTCTCGTAGGCGCCACCAGACGACTGTGCTGACTCCCGCCGCCCACATCCGGTACAGCGCTTCGGCGGTCCAGCGGGACTGGAGCCCGACCGGAACCCCTTTTGGGTCCGGCGGGTCGGTGTCCCAGGCGAACTCGGTCACCCAGAACCGGATCTTGCGACTGGAGAGCGCGTTGTGCGCCCTGATCTGGCTCCGAAGGAGACTCCCCATCTCGCTGAGATCGCCGAGCGACACGTCGTCGTTCCCGTTCGCGTGATGGGTCGGACCTCCGGACGTATACGGGTGGTGCGACCAGATGTCGAAGTGCACCGGAGCTGCGAAGAGCTGTCGCATGAAGAACAGGGGGCCGACCGCGGTCTCGGTCGTGAACGGCGAACACCCGCCCGCGATCACCTCGTTCGCGCGGTCGACCTGGTGCAGCGCCGCTGCCGCGTCATTGACGAGATCGCGGTACCACGCTGCGACCTCGGTCTTCAGCTCGGGGCGGCCGGGATGGTTCGGCTCGTTCCAGACCTGCCAGTAGCGCACGAGCGGGAACTTGCCGCCGCGGTAGCGCTGCGTCGCAGCCTCCGCGAACTGCGCAAACTTCTTCGGATCGGCGAGGCCGTTCGGGAGGCGGCCCCAGGCCGGAGCGCCGGTGAGCGTGACGATCGGCTGCAACCCGAAATCGACGATGTTCCTGATCTGGGCGTCGACGCCGCCCCAGCGGTACGCGGGATCTGACGGATTCCGCGGGTTGAAGCGCGGAGGCCGCTTCGCGGGCGCGATCGCCCGCCAGTCGAGCGAGAAGCGGATGTACGTCGTCCCCGCGCTCCGCGCACGCGTGAGCCCGGGGCGGGCTGTCGGCCCGTCCAGCTCGAGCTGGTCGACGAGGCCCGTCTCGAGGGGCCGGATCCCGGTCCGGGGCGAAGGCAACGAAGCCTCCGAGGCGGAGGCCGAAGCGGATACGAAGAGCACCGAACCGAGCAGCACCGACGCCGCCAGTCGCCGCGCCGAGGGTGGCGGCGGTAACGTCACGCGCCGTGGCGGCCCGCGAACCCGAGCCCCGGGAAACGTCTGCCCCGATCGAAACCCGCGCCGCGATCGTGCACGACTGGTTCCAGGGCTTCCACGGGGCAGAGCGTACCGTCGAGGCAATTCGCGCCGGCCTCTTCGCCGAGGGCTGCGAGCCCGACGTGTTCACGTTCCAGGCCGCCCGCGAACTGCTCCCGGCAGAGCTCGCGCGGGCGATCGTGCGAGAGTCGAAGCTCGCCCGGCTCCCCGGCCTGCGCCAGCGCGGCCACGACCCGGGACGCTGGCGCTATCTGCTCCCGCTGATGCCGGGCTACTTCCGGCGGCTGCCCCTCGACTCCTACGACCTGGTGATCGCAACCTCACACGCCTTCGCGGTCCAGGCGCGGCCGCGCCGGGATGCAACCTACGTCTGCTACTGCTTCACGCCGCTCCGCTACGCCTGGTTGCCCGACACCGACCGCCGGCTGCCTCTGCTCGGCGGCCGGCTGCGCAGGAGCGACCTCGAGGCGTCTCGGCGGCCCGACGGCTACGCCGCGATCTCGACCGCGGTTCGCGCCCGGATCCGCGAGTTCTACGGACGTGACGCCGAAGTGATCCATCCCCCGGTGGACGTCGACGACCTCGAGCCCGGGGCCGAGAAGGATCCGGGACGCTTCCTCTGGGTGCACCGGCTCGTGAGCTACAAGCGACCCGATGTCGTCGTGGAGGCGTTTCGTGAGCTGCCCTACCGGCTGACGATGGTCGGCGTCGGCCCGCTCGAGGAGGACCTGCGGCGGAGGCTGCCACCGAACGTCGAGCTCCTGCCCTGGCTTCCACGCGCAGAGCTCGCGCGGCTCTACGAGCGGAGCGCCGGGTTCCTCCATGTCGGTGAAGAGGACTTCGGCATCTCGATGGTCGAGGCGCTGGCCGCGGGAACGCCGGTGATCGGACTGGCCCGCGGCGGCGCGCTCGACATCGTCCGCGACGGCGTTGACGGTGTACTGGTGGAGCGTCCTGAGCCTGCACTCGTGCGCGACGCGGTCAGGCGTGTGGTGGCGGAGAGCTGGGATGCGGGCGCTCTCGCTGCCCGCGCCGGCGACTTCTCTCGCGCTCGCTTCGTTAGGAAGCTGCGGGCGTACGTCGAGTCGCTGGCGACTTCGTAGGCGTCCGCGAGGCGGCGAAGGCTATGGCGAACACGAGGGCAGCGAGCAGGTCGGTCGGAGCCTCCTCCCAGATGTTCACCGCGGCCGCCGAAACGACGAGGAAGACTCCCACCAGGGCGGCCGCCAGTCCTGGTGATCCGCGCTGTCGGCGGACAGTCGGCCACAGGAGGACCCCAAGCCAGGCGGCGCAGAGCCCGAGCCCGAGGATGCCGTACTGGAAGGACCACGAGACGTACAGGTTGTCGACCAGACCGGGGCCGTCGCTTTGCAGCGCCGCAGGCGTGCGCTCGAACCAGCGCTGCCAGATTCGTTCCGCCCGCGTCCGAGGTTTCGGAAGCCCCTGGATTCTCAGGTCCCGTATGTCGAGCTCTCCCGCCGGCTGGGCGCCGGAGTCAGGCGCCCCGACTTGGCGCAAAGTGAACCCCAGCGGAGCTTGGCGATTTGGGGTGCCGGGGATCCGCATGCGGACCGGGATAGGCCGATCGGATGGAATCGTCCGATTGACCAGCGTTTTCTCCGGACTCGTCGGGTCGTTGCCCAAGGTGACGATGAGCCGCTCAGGCCGCCCGACAGCCTGCAGCCGCGCGAAGAGTTCGAGCGGAGGGCGGCGCGCCAGTCGGGTCTCTACGATCGCCGCCTGCTCACCGGACGCTCTCATCCCGCTGTACGTGACTCGCCAGAACTGCGGGACCTGGAAGGGTCGTACCCAGCCGGCGGGGGCCACCTTCGCGTAGGCCGACCCGGCGGTTGCCGGACCGGCGCCGAAAGGCTCGACAGCCGACAAGTACTCGCCCCAGAGCGCGAAGCGCGCCTGAGCCGCCGACTTGAACGAGTCGAAGTGTCGTGGAGCCTCGACTGAAACCAAGATCGCCAGGGCGACCGCAGCTAGCGCCGCTGCCGACACGAATACTTTGCGTCTGTACGCCAACGCGACAACGAACAGCGCCGCGACGAGACCGATGAGCGCCGTGCGATCGACGGCCATGTAGATCCCCGCGGCGGCCGCAGGGAGAACCCAGGCGGTCGCGAGCACGAGCTTCCGATCTCGCCCCCCGAGGGCGAAGGCGGCCCAGCAGCACACCGCGATCACGAGCGCGTAGGAAAGCGGCGCCGCGGACGTGAAGCCCGCAAAGGCTCGAACGCCGCTTCCTCCGGCCGTTTCCCTGATGCGAGTCCCATAGGCGAGTCCCAGGTCGGAGAGGCCCTTGATTCCCTCCGACCGCTGCCACGCGGCAAGAATGATGCTCGCTCCGACGACGGCGACGAGCGCGCAGTAGATCGCCCTCCAGTCCCGCATACGGACTCGCGATCTCGCGACCGCCCAGCCGATCACGGCCGAAAGGAGCAGGACCTTCGCTCCCCAGACGGACGCCCGAAGGCTCGTGCCCGTGAGGAGGTAGCCCGCGTACACGGCGCCAAGCACAGCTGCGATCTGGACCTCCCGACGCGACGGTCGCTTCGCGGCGACGCTCCGGGCGACGACAACGGCGGCGAAGAGCTCGTTCCAATACAGCGCGTGGTCGCCTACGAAATCGGCGAGGAACCCGTTGAAGGCGCTGAGCACAACCGCGATCGGGAGCCCGTAGCGAAACGGGATGAAGCCGGCCACTGCGCCGAGAAGAAGGACGGCGATTGCCAGGACCGGTCGGTCGTGCGCCCCCGCCCGCGAGACGAAAAGAGCGGCAGTGCCCAAGGCGATCGCAGCCAGGGGCAGACCGACCGCCAGGGCAAGAATCCCATACGTGCCACGGGGCGGGACCGAGATTCGTGCGGGACCGTCGAGCCGTGTGTCGAGACGCAGCCTCCGGCCCTCCACCGACGACAGAATACGCGTGCGTGTGGTCGCCACTCCGGCAGCAGCCGGCCGTTTAATGACGGGTGAAGATCAGCGACCGCGGATTCAGGGCCCTGGCGCGGGCGAGGCTCCGCCGCGCAGCCCCGATGTGACCGCGCTTCGTCTGAATGCGGGCCTTTGTCAGCCAGAGATGCCAGTCCTCACGGTCCCGCCTGATCGCCTGGCCGATCCGGCGCTCGGCCTGGCCGAGGAAGCCCGCCTGCTCTTCGACCAGCGCCAGCTGGAGGTACGGCGTCGCGGCCCACGGCTCGATGTCTCGGGCCCCTTTTGCCGCCGAGAGGGCGGCGGCGGTATCGCGACGTTCCACCGCCGACCGGCTTGCGTTGAGGCGGCCCTCCGCGAGCAGGCCGACGCCCTGCGCGACGATCAAGCCGACCCCGCCCACCACAGCTGCTGCGGCCAGGCCGATGCGCGGTCTGCGCGGGCTCGCCTCCTCGGGCTTGCCGCCGGTACCGAGCCCGCAGAGCAGCCCAAGGCAGGTGAAGCCGACGAGCGAGACGACCGTCAGCTCCCACATCCAGTCGATGGCCAGGGCGAAGAGAAAGGCGATCGAGGTCGCAAGCAGGGCCGCGCGTACCGTCCGTTCCGCGGGCGACGAGCGCAGGAGTCCCTGAAAGGCAATCGAGGTTGCGCAGAGCAGCGCCGCGAGCAGCAAGACGGCACCGACGATGCCGAGCTCCCCGAGTGTCTCCAGGTACAGCGAATGAGCGTCGCGGACGAAGAACGCGAGGCTGCCGTGCTGCGCCCACCACTCCTGGAACGACGCGGCCCCCCCGCCCTCGACGGGGTTGTGCCTGAACTCGTCGAGCGACGAGTGCCAGAACTGCCAGCGGCCGCTTCCGTTGACGCTGAAGAGATGCGACTGGACGAAGTCGTTGCGGGGCAGAACCGTCGGCGGGCGCTTGAACGCTTCGAAGTGCCGGATCGGGTGCGAGAACGCAATCCCGAGCACGACGCCGACGATCGCCACTGCCACCGCTACCCGCCCGGCCGCCGCCCTCGTCCGTAACAGAGGCAGATACCAGAGCCTGACGAGGAGAGCGTTACCGGTGAAAAAGCAGATCAGGAGGATCAGCAGTGCCGCCCCATGGCCGCCCGGCGTAGGCTCGGTCACCGAGGGGTTCACGAGCGCCGGCCGGCCGTGCAGCACGAGCACCGCAAGCACCGAGCCCACGCCGGCGATGAACGCGGTTTCGACAATCGGCCAGCGGTCGACTGCACAGACCGCGAGCACGAGGACGCCGAGCACGGCGGCCAGCACTCCTCCTCGCGACGCGGTCAGGTAGATCGCGCCCGAGAGGGCCGGAACCGCGGCGAGCGCCAGCGCGCGGGCTAGAAACGATCGCGAGGTAGCGGCAGTGTGCAGGAGCAGCGGATAGCCGAGCGCCAGCAGGATCGCGAGTCCGTTCCAGTAGTCCACCGGATAGCTCAGCCGCGTATACGCCACCGGGAGGTAGGTCTTGAGATCCGCCTGGGAGACCAGGCTCGGGAACAGGCGCGCCGCGAGCGCGAGCACGCCGACGGCGGCGATCCCGAAGCCGATTCCGTCCGCGATCCGGGGAACGGTGAAAGTCGAGGCGGCCAGGGCGGCGAACACGAAGACGACGAGGAACAGTGAGACTCGGTCGAACTCGAAGAAGGCGCCCTCCGCGCTCGACGCCCAGGTCGTGGAAAGCGCGGTCCAGACGGCGAAACCGGCGAGAAAGCCGGCCGGAGCGAGGGCCGGCCGCCAGCTGCGACCGACCGGGAGGATGCGCAGCACGACGCCGACGATCAGGGCCCAGGTCAGTGCGATCGCGAACGTCGTCCGGCTCGTCAGCGAGTAGGTCCCGCCGTCGTAGCCCGCCCAGAAGGTGACCACCGCCGCGAGCAGCGTCACTATCATTCCTAGAGGAATGGAACGTCGGCGAACAGCCAAGGCGCGCCTCGGAACGGCAATCGTGTCGGGCGTGGCGCTACTCGCTTTGGGCGGGGAAGCAAGCGCAGCGAAGGCGCCTCCGCCGAAAGCGAAGGACGTGTCGGCCATCAGCCAGTACCGCGAGAGCATACCGAGTGGGTCCGGACCGATCCTCCCCGGCAACACGTCTTCGAGAACGCCTCTCCCACCGGCCACCGCCCGGAAGGTAGAGATCCAGGGCGGCACCGATACGCACACTCTGAGGAAGCTTGCCGAGGAGTCGAATTTCGGCGCGCCGCCACGCCACGCCCTTCCCGTTGTGCCGCGTCAGGTCGTCGTCGACAACGACCAGCATGGTCTCCCCTCGGCTGTCTTCATGAGCGCCGGAAACCTCGTCGGCGCAAACGGGAACAGCCACCTGACCGGGCTGGTCGTGATCATGGGGCTGATCGCCCTCGGCGCCGCGGCATCCGCGCTCCGCCGCCGGACTACCTAACTGCTACTTCAGCCAGGGCGCGAGGAACGTCTCGATCTCACGGCAGCCGCGAGGCTGCTCGAGGCACCCACGGAGCTTCTGATCCTCGACGACGGCGATCGTCGGCGTTGCGCTGATGCGGAACCGATCGACGAGATCGGGACGCTCTGCGGCATCCACCCGGTAGAGCTTGAACGTCCCGTGGTTCTTGCGGCGCTGCAGCACCTGCGCCAGGAATCCCTCGACGCGCCGGCAGCGGCCGGACGAGTGGGAGTAGAAGAAAACTAGACCGGGCTGGACCCGCACTCGATCGTCATCCATTCGAATCGGCGATCGCGGCGTCGATCGCCGCCGAGAGCGTACGCTCGAGCCCGAAGATCCCGTCCAGCCCGGTCACCTGGAAGACGCGCAACGTGCGGGGGTCGTCTGAAACGAGGACTACGCGTCCTCCACTCGCACGTAGGCGCTTCGCAGTGCCGACGAGCACCCCGAGCGCAGTCGAATCGACGAACGGCGCGCTCAATAGGTCGACGATCACCTGTTGCCCACCGCACCCCTCAATGCGGTCCAGCTCGGTCTTCAGCGGGGCGGCGCCGTAGAGATCCAGCTCGCCGCAGGCCGTGACCACGTAGACGTCGCCGAACTGGGCGGCCCTGATGTCGACTCGAACCTCGGGGAGATGCTCGACCGGCACGGCCGGGACGCTAGGTCATTGCGGTTGAGCGGGAGCTTCGAGTTCTATGAAGGTTTGCTCACACTTCGTCGAGCTTGTAGCCGACCCCCCGAACCGTCACGATCCGCTCCCGCCTCGTGTCCGGATCGACGCCCAGCTTGCGCCGGAGATTGGAGACATGAATGTCGCACGCCCGCTCGTCGCCGACGTAGGACGAGTCCCAGAGGTGCTGCATGATCTCGCGGCGCCCGTAGACCCGTCCCGGCTCCGCCGCCAGGAGCACCAGGAGCTTGAACTCAGACTGCGTCAGCTGAATCATCCGCCCGTCGACCGAGACCAGATGGCGGACCAGGTCGAGCCGCAGGCCCCCGGCGCGGTACTCGGCAGGGCGGCCCCTTGCGCGGTCGAGCTCCCGGCGCCGGAGGATCGCTCGAATGCGCCCCAGAAGCTCCGGCATCGAGAACGGCTTGGTGACGTAGTCGTCGGCGCCGATCTCGAGCCCCAGCACGCGGTCGACCTCCGTGTCGCGCGCCGTCAGCATCAGGATCGGGACGTCGCTGACTCCGCGGAGACGGCGGCAGACCTCGAAGCCGGAGAGGCTCGGCAACACGGCGTCCAGGAGCACGACGTCGTAGTCCCCGGTTTCCGCTGCGGCGAGCGCCTCGCCGCCGTCGGCTCTGACGTCGACGTCGAAACCATCGGTCGTCAGCGCATACGCGAGCGCATCCGTGATCGCGGGCTCGTCGTCGACGACCAGGACGCGCGTCACGGCGTCAGGATCTGCGCCGCGGGAAGCGTGAGCCGGGCCGTCGTCCCGCGGCCCGGCTGCGAGTCGATCTCGAGGTGAGCGCCGGTCGCCCTCGCAGCCTGGGACGCGATCGCAAGCCCGAGGCCGAAGCCGGCGCCGCCACCCCCCTGGTAGAAGCGTTCGAACATCCGCTGCTGGACTTCCTCGGGGATCCCGCGGCCCTCGTCGCGCACTTCGAGCAGAAGCGAATCGCCCTCGGAACGGCCGATGATGAGCACCCGATCGGACCCCGCGTGGCGCACGGCGTTGTCGGCCAGACAGGCCAACGCCTCCTCGAGGAGGTCGGAGCTTCCAACCGCCCCGGTGCCCGGCGCGCACTGGACCTCGACAATCACGCCCTTGGGCACATGCATTCTCGAGACGACTTCGTGCAGGAGTTGGTCGACCTCGACGATCTCGCGGCGGGGCTCCTCCACCGTCGACTCCGCCCGAGCAAGGACGAGCAGAGTCCTGGCGAGCTGGGCCAATCTGCCGCTCTCTCGCTCGATGTGCTCCAGGAAGCGGTCGCGAGCCAGCGGATCGTCCTTCGCGCCTGCCTGGAGAACCTCGATCGCGCTCCTGATCGCCGCCAGCGGATTGCGGAGCTGGTGAGCGGCGTTCGACACGAATTCCCGCTCCGCGCGTTCGCCCTGCTGTCGCTCGGTGACGTCCATGGCGATGAAAACGGCACCGGTGATCCGGCCGTCCTGCGCCCGTAGAGGGGCCGCGCTGATCTCGAGCGACCGAACGCTGCCGTCGACCATCTGAAGCTCGACTTCTTCCGGTCTTGACACTTCGCCTTGCTGAAGCGCCCGCCGCAGGGGCCGCTCGGCGGCGTCGAGCGGGATCCCGCCGGGCTTGACGAAGGACAGGTCGAGCCAGGACTTCGGCGAGGCAGGATCGAGACCGGCGCCCTCGATCAAATCCTGCGCCTGGCGATTGACCATCGTCATGCGAGCCGATGTGTCGACGACGCCGACGGCTGCCGGCAGCTGCCGGACGAGGACGTTCAGGCGCTCGTGCGCGTCCTCCAGCTCGGCCGTGCGCCCGCCCACCGCGCCGCAAGCCGGGCAGACGACGCCCGCCGCGGCGGCGGGAACCAGCTCCGGTAGCTCTGCGTGCTCCATCCTCAGCCTCGGAGAGTCTTGCAGTTGGCAACAGCGAGGAAACCCGGCCGGTCGCGGGGTGTGCCTCGAGCGACCCGCGCGCGTCATCATCCTGGGCATCGGTTTCTCGACCGTCACTCTGCTGAACGCGCTCCAGGCGGTGCCTGCCCGGGTACGACGCTCATGGCAGGTCGCCACGTTCGGAATCGAGCACCCTCGCCGCCGGATAGCCGCCCTTGCGCTCCTCGGCGCGATCAGTGGATTCGGGGAGGCGGCCGTCATCGTGCTCGTCATTGCGCTGGTCTCGGGCCGCCAGCTCTCGCACTACCCGCTGGCCGACCGGCTCCCCTCCTCCTCCTGGATCGTCGCGGCGCTGGCCCTGGGCGTTCTGGCAGTGCTCGCCGCTGCGCATCTAGGCGCCGCGCGCCTGGCGGCGCGCGCCGGCGCCGACGTGCAGCGCACGGCTCAGTCGCTGCTCGTCGCGTCGTACCTCGATGCGCCGTGGCCCGCCCAGGCCGGCACGCGCATGGGCGAGCTGCAAGACCTGGTCACGGCCAGGGCCAACGTTCTGGCGTACGGGGCGCAGGAGACAGCGCAAGCGCTCGCTGCGCTCGTGAACCTCGTGGTCATCGTCGCGGCCGCGATCGTGCTGAGCCCCTATGCGGCTCTCGGCCTGTTCGTGGCTCTGGCCGCTGCGCTCTTGATCTCGCTCCCGCTGCGCAACCGGCGCAGCCGGCGCATCCGCGCCTCGTCGGGAGCGGCTTCGGAGCTGGCACTGGAAGTGACCGAAACGGCCGCTGCGGCGCGTGACCTCCGAGTCTTCGGCGTCGCGAACGCGGCGCGCAAACGCCTCGATGTCAAGATCGACGAGGCCGCCAGGCGCGGCGAGGACTCTCGCCTCCTGATCACGGCGAGCGCCCCGGTCACACGCGACATCACCATCGGACTGCTCGTTCTCGGTCTCGCGGTCGTGGTCACCCAGTCCGGGGTCGGCCTTGGGGCTCTGAGCTCGACAGTCGTCTTGATCCTCCGCGCTCTGGGCCACGCCCAGTCGGTCACGAGCCTCGGGGTCAGGCTCCAGGAGCGCGACGACAGCCTCAGCCGGATCGAGTCCAGCCTGGCCGCGTGGCGGCCGCGGCCGACCCGCGGCACGCGGTCCTGCCTGCGCGTCGACACCCTCGCGGTGCAGGAGCTCACGTACACGCACCCCGGAGGCGAGCGTCCCGCACTCGACCGCGTCTCTCTGGAGCTCGCTCGGGGCGAGCTCGTCGGCATCGTCGGACGCACCGGCGCCGGCAAGAGCACGCTGGCCGGGGCCTTGCTCGGGCTGCTCGAGTCGGACGAAGGGGCTGTTCTGGCCGACGGCGTGCCTTTGGTCGAGCTCGATCCCGGCGACTGGCATGCGAGGACCGCCTGGGTGGGCCAGGAGCCCCGGCTCCTGACGGCGAGCGTGCGAGAGAACATCCGCTTCCTTCGTTCCGGCGTCAGCGACGACGCCGTCCTCGAAGCGGCGCGCGCAGCAGGCCTGAGCGCAGAGCTGGAACTCTGGTCAAGAGGCTTGGATCACCCCGTCGGGCCCGGCGGCGGCGCGCTCTCGGGCGGCGAGCGCCAGCGTGTCGCACTGGCGCGCGCGCTGGCCGGACGGCCCGACCTGCTCGTTCTCGACGAGCCGACGAGCGCCCTCGACGCTCACGCGGAGGCTGCAGTCCGGAAGGCGCTCGAACGCCTGCGCCACGACCTGATCATCGTCGTCATCGCCCATCGAGTATCCACACTCCGAACCTGCGACCGCATCGCGGTGCTCGAATCCGGGCGGATCGCCGCACTCGCCGCGCCCGCCGAGCTGGAGCGAGGAAACGACTACTTCCGGCGCGTCCTGGCGCTCGCGCTGAAATGAGGCGCGAGCCCACCCCGGCCGCCGGTCCGACGCGCCTCAAGCGGGTCGTCCGTCCGGCAATCAAACGTGTCCTTCGGCGGGTGGGCTACGACATCGTCCGACTCCCCCCGGTAGGAACCGCCGAGCACCACCTCCAGCAGCTGCTCGAGCGTTTCAACGTCAACTGCGTCGTGGACGTGGGTGCGCGGATCGGGGACTACGGCGCTCTCTGCCGGCGATTGGGCTACGAGGGACGAATCGTCTCGGTCGAGCCGGCGAGCGCCAACTATCGCCTTCTGTCCGAGCGCGCTCGCCGCGACGATCGGTGGACAGTCGTCCAGGCAGCGCTGGGCAGTTCCGACGAGCAACGCACGTTGAACGTTGCCGGGTTTACCGCCCTGAACTCGTTCCTGGAGCCGAACGAATACTGCGTTTCGCTTTGGGGCGACGCGGGCCGAGTCCTCGAGCGGGAGGTTGTCGACGTTCAGCGGCTCGAGTCGTTGTTGCCTGCGTACATGGCGGACCTGCCGGAACCACGCCTGTTCCTCAAGATCGACACCCAGGGGTGGGACCTCGAAGTCGTGCGCGGCGCAGAACGCGTGCTTCCTCAGGTCCTCGCCCTGCAGGTGGAGCTCGCGGTCAGGCCGATCTACGAGGGCGCGGTGACGTATCTCGACGCGCTCGATCAGCTCGAGGCGGCGGGTTTCGAGCTGTCCGGGCTCTTTCCCGAGGTTTCCGAAGGTGGCGTGCGCGTCGTCGAGTTCGAGTGTTTCATGACCAGGCCGGGCGAGCTGCCGCCGGGGCGCGATCTCGCGTAGCGGGGCGCGACGCTTCCGGCCTTCGTTCGGGCGGCGCCGTACAGGCAGGCGAACCCGATTGCGACGAGAAAGTCGATCGGGGACTCTTCCCAGATGTTCACGACGAGCGCGCCGACGAGCAGGAACAGTCCCCACAGTCGCATCGCTACGGCAAGCGCGTCCCCGTCCCGGCGGCGCCGAACCGTCGGCCAGATGAGCGCGCACACCCAGATGACGCACAGGGCGCCGCAGGGCGCCGCCGAGCAGGTACCCGTACTGAAAGAGCCAGGAGAGATAGAGGTTGTCGACGACCCCGGGGGCCGTGCCCTGGAGCGCTTCCACGCCGGCGCGCTGCCTGACGCGGGCGTAGATGGCCGCGGTCCTGTCCGGCGGCCCGGCATCGGATGCGCTCAGGCTGTCCAGGCGAATGGAGAGCCTGCGCTTGTCGTGCGGGCTCTCAGCGCCAGAGCGAAAAGCGGGCGGCTGCGTGGCGAGCTGGACGAGCGCGCGGCCGCGCCCGGACGGAACGACGGCCGGCACCGTCGTGTTCTCGGTCGTGGAGATCAGCTGATGGGCAAGAACGAGTCGGCCGTAGGAGACGGTGAGGGTTCTGTCGACGGACGTTGACGCGACAACCAGGGTCAGCAGCGCCCGCCTGCGCGCGCGACCCGGGACGCCCACGAGCAGGCCCCCGCGCGTCGTCATCCACCTGAACCGGCCCCCGGATGGGTCGCGCTCGAACGCATACCAGCCACGCGCGAATTGCGTCACCGGTGTATTGCGCAGTGATCGCTCGTAGGCGGCGCCCGCGGAGGCAGGCCCGCGACCGAGGATGTTCAGCTCGTCCGCGTACTCGCTCCAGAGCAGCCGGCGTGCCTTGGCCGAGTGCGAGCTGAACGTGAAGCCTTCGAGCAGGAACGAGCGCGACGACGGCCCGGCGAGTACGAGTACGAGCCCGACGACCACAGGGGCGAGCGCGATGAGCGCCAGCGCAGGGCGCCGCCGGAAACGAAAGAGAGAGCCAAGCAGAATCGTCGCCGTGAGTCCTACGAGCGCGATCCGGTCCAGGGACAGAGCGATCCCGGCCAGGGCGACCGGAGGGACCCAGATTGTGTTGAGCGCAAGGCGGCGCCCGCCTGGTTCGGCGACCAGGAACGCCACCCATGCGAGCACGACGAGCGCAAGCACGTACGCAAAGGGGGCTGCCGTCGTGAGTCCCCCGAAGGCTCGCACCGCCCCGGTCGGTGCCTGCCGCACTCGCTCGCCGTACGGAAGCCCGAGTCTCAAGAGGCCGTGCCACCCTTCGATGCGCTGCCAGACTCCGAGCACGACGTTGGCCCCGGCGGCGACGACCAGGGCGTAATACGTGGCCGTCCACTCCGCTCGACCAGCGCCGAGCCGAACCAGGGCCCACCCGGCGACGAGCGCGAAGAAGAGAATCTTCGCCGCCCACCCGACCGCCAGCAGCGAGGTGCCCGTGGCGAGGTAGGCGATGTACACGAGCGCCACAACCGCTGCCACCGCGGCTTCGCCGGGACGGAGCCAGCGGCGCCTGAGCGCGCGAAGCACGAGGATCGCGACGAAGGCTTCCTTCCAGTACCGGCCGGGTGGTCCGAAGAAGTCGTCGATCGTCGTCTGAAAGCAGGCGAGCCCGGCGGCCAAGGGCAACCCGAAGCGAAGCGGTGCCACTCCTGCGGCAATGCCCGCAAGTAGGATCAGCGTCGACGGGAGCGGCCGGTGGCCGACGCCCAGGTACTGGAGCCCGATCACCGCGCCCCCGAGCGCCGCTGCCGCCGCGGGCAGCGCCAGCAAAGCGAGCAGCCTCGGAGCTGATGTAGGTACGTCGCCGGCCGCGGGTGCCGCGGTCGGACGCTGCGCCGTCATTCGCAACTTCTATCGCCTGGGCGACCTAGTCGCCGGTCCGAGCCGCCCGCAGGCAAGCCGCCGGAGCCTACGCAGCCTCCCGGATCCCGCGCAGTCAGGGCACCGGCTGGTCAACATAGAAGGTCGTGCCTCTCGGGCCGCTGAGAATCCTGATCATCCTCCACCGGCCCTGGACGCGCGAGCTGGGCTTGTCCCGCTGCAACGTCGACCTGGCCGAGGAGTTCCGCGCTCTGGGGCACCAGGTCGACAAGTTCGACCTCAGGGACGCCTTCCCGAGGAGGACGAGGCTCGGCGCGTTCTTCGAGGATGCGCTCTTCCCGCGGCGCGCGGTCGAGTTCGTACGGCGGCACGGCCACGAGTACGACGTCATTCAGGCGGAGCAGGGGAACCTGCCGGTTGCGAGGGGCGCACTCGGCTACGACGGCGTCCTCGTGTCCCGCTCTCATGGTCTCGCCCACTTCTACGCGGAGTGGCTCCGGGAGCGGAAGCGTCGCGATTGGCGCCGCTCCGAGCCGCGCGGCAGCGTGGCGGGCGGCGCTCTGCGGTGGATGGCCGGACGCTTGCACGGCGGGGTCGAGGCCGTCAACAGGAGCTTCGACGCGGCGGACTCGATCGTGCTGCTCAACCGCGACGAGCTTCGTTTCGCGGCCGACCGGCTCGAACTCGGCCGGAAAGCCGTCGTGCTGCCCAACGGCCTGAGCGAGGAATGCTTCGCCGCCCTCGCGGCGGAAGCGCGTTCGCCGAGGGCCAGGCTGCGCGAGCAGCATGTCGTCTTCGTCGGTCACCTGAGCGAGCGGAAGGGGCTGGAGGACTTCCCGGCCCTCGTGCGGGAGGTCCGGGAGCGGATCCCCGGGGCGCGCTTCTCGCTGCTCGGAACGGGCCTGCCCGCCGATCGTGTCCACCGCCTCTTCGCCGAGCAGGACCGCCCCGATATCCGGGCTGTCGAAAGGTTCGCCCCGGAAGGACTGCCCGGCCTGCTGGCAGACGCGACGGCCGGCGTGCTGCCGAGCTACATCGAGGGCTTTCCGCTCGGCGTCCTCGAGCAGCTCGCGGCCGGGATCCCGACCGTCGCCTACGACGTGCCAGGCTCGCGCGAGCTGCTCGGACCGCTCGGAACGGAACTGCTGACTCCCGCCGGCGATCCGGCGGCGCTCGCCGCACAGGTCGTAAGGGTGCTGTCTCTGCCCGAGGCAGAGTACGCGGCGCTGGTCGAGCGATCGCGGGCCCTCGCGGCAGGTTTTCGCTGGCGTGACATCGCCCGCGACACGCTCGCCGTCTACGAGTCCGCCCGCGACCGACGTCGGACGCGGTAGTCGGCTCGTCTCAGGCGGGACAGCCGGACCCGGCGCAGCCGGGCGAGAGCTCGCCGCCGGCGAGACGTCCGTAGCCGCACCTGGTGCACGTGCTCGGCCGTGAAGCGATCGGCTTCGTAGTCGCGAACGACGGACGGTGGGTGGACCAGGGGGAAGTCGATGCCGTTCGCCCGCACGTTCGCCAGCGGCGAGTCCGGGTTGCGGGTGTGAGTCGCCCGATCGTCGAAGCCGATGTTCGACACCAGGTTGACGGCGGGGTGCACGGTGAGCCCGTCCTGCACCCAGCACGCCAGGGTCCACGAGAAATCCCAGGTGTCGATCTCGCCCCGGGAATCCCGGTCGAAGACTGCGCGCCAGAAGCGCGCAGCCGGGCGGTGGTCGAGGAAGCTCTCGAGCCAGTCCGTTTCGCGCAGCTCGCCCCAGCGGCTGAGCGTGCCGTCGTAGTGCGTCCACGCCCGGCGCCAGGTCGCCCAGCCCCAGATCTGGTTGTAGACGGAGAAGGTGTAAGACGCGCCTCTGGCGGCGCCGGTCCGGCGAAAGTTGTTGCCTCCTATCGCAACGAGACGTTGATCGTCCCGGTAGCGCTCGAGCAGCTCCGCGCAGAAGCGGAAGAACGCGGGATGCGGCACGCAGTCGTCCTCCAGGACGATGCCTTCCTCGACGTGCTCGAAGAACCACGTGATCGCCGAGCCGACCGCCTGCTTGCAGCCCA